>CBDUUM010000004.1:0-27257 GCA_965370445.1 uncultured Methanosarcinales archaeon | reverse complement strand
AACTTCCCCGGTAACTTCCCCGGTAATCCCGCCGACGGTTTCGAAGGCCAGTTCAGGCTTTCTTCGGATAGTGACCACAAAGCCGTCCGCAAGGGCAAACTCCGGTTCGTCAAGGCCGACATCACGGCAGCGCTTGATCATATCACCTGTTCCGGTGCCCATACGTTCGATGTACCTGGTAAGATAGAGCGGCTCGGCCAATAAGGGATTCCAGGGCACAGAGCCGCGGGGCTTTCGCAGTCTTGCAAGGGTCAAGGGCGGCGAAAGGGTACCCGGGTTCCAGACCTCCAGCCTGTCCGCAAAGAGCATTACCTGCACACTACCATTGCTCGTATAGTCCCGATGGGCCACAGCATTGACAATGGCCTCGCGAATCACTTCAGGAGGCATCTCGTAGGCCACGGGCGCTTGAACGCTCTGAGTGCGGGTTCCGACAGCAAGATTGATTTTGGAGAGCACAAAATCAACAGCCTGATCTACCAGATCAAAGACTGTTCCTTTGTAAATCCGGTAAAAAGGAATAGGCTTGGTTACCTCAACGCCATGAAAATGGGCGCACTTGATCTCGGAGGAAATTAGGAAGCGTTGCGGCTGTCTTCCAAAGAGCAAGACTGCTGCATTGCTCGGTCTTTCTTTATCAAAGAGATTTAGATGAGTAAGGACCTCCATGGTCGTGGATTCTTTGGGCAGCGGGAAGCCTCTGGCCCGTCGGGCTCGTCTCAAAAACGTGTGTATCTTCTCTTCGTCCAGATCGTCCATGGTGGCGTTCCTGCAGAAAGAGGCGTCAAAAGGCGCTGAACGTATCAATTCGTGTTCATCAAGGTATTGAACAAGGCTTCCGTACATTGCAGCGATCAGCTCTGCGGCACTGACAAAGCGGCGTCTTACCACCTGGCCTCCCGCCGCCTTGATAAGGGCCTGCATTTTGGAGGCCTTACCGCCATCGTCAGCGCCTTTAACAAAAATAAGACGGTGTTTCCCGAGCCGCGTCGCAAGGTTGAATTCCTGATGGGTAGGAGAATAACCTTTCTCGTCTTCATTTCCGTATTCCTCCCCGAAGAGCCCCACGTAAATGTCGCATCGTTCAACTTCCTGAAGATAGACCTCGTCAGCCCGTCTGTCAATGGCGGGCACATCTTCGAACAGAAAAACATCATAGAACCGCCGAAAAAGCGGGTCACCCCGCAAATAATCACGCAGGGCGGCGCGCTCCTCTGCAAATTCTTGTTGCACACTGCTGATAAAGATGCGAGTCGGTCTCATACTTTCGCTCCCATGTATCCCAAGCCGCTCAAAAACCCATCCCGTGTCTTCAGGTTTTCGGTTCGTTTACTTTTGCCACGCAGAATATCGGCGGATTTAAACAGGAAGTTTTCGAGTTGGGAGAGCGTGATTTTTTCGGTGGCCAATATTTATTCCTCTTTCAGGATGTATTTTTATAATGATGGAACAAAGTAGATATCGTTTATAATGAATTAAAAAGCTTTTTATAGTTTCCACCTGGCTCAATTTTTACCAATTTCAACAGGTATAGGGGCTGTCTAAGAATTATTACCAGTATTGTTGTTAGACAGACTCTTAGATTTGAAGTGGATACGATAAAACCACTAAATACAATTACATATATCAGGGAAACACCATACATATAGTTAAAGGAAGTAGAAGTGAACATGTCGAGTGATATTAAAACGATACCATTGATGAACGAAAAATCTGTTGATAATTCAAGTGGCATCACACGCAGTGGCAATCGTAATTCAACCGGCTGTGCCGGCGGACACATTGTAAAACGAGGTTCAAGTGATGATGTTGTTTACATGAAGCTCCTTTTTTTTGCACTGTTTTTTATTGTGATGATTGTCACAGCATACCTGATAATGAAAATATTGACTGCGATCTTCCAGTAAATTATTCGATAAATTAATTAATGAATTCGGGACTTTTTATTATGTATGAAGGCCGTCCGGCAATCTACAAGTTCGGACAAAAGAAGAAACCCTTGATGTACTGAATGAAATGATACATAAAGGCTGGCGGTGCTCAACAGAACTGTATGCAGACATATTAAAAGCCATCAAGTAATCAGCAATGATCGAAGCTGTCAAAAAGTGACTTCACGTCCCCATTTTAAACAAGGGACTGAAAAGGTACGATCCGATAACTACCATGGTTGCCCCTGCCGCCACCCTAACCCCGGCGGTATTGCCAAGATAAAACAACAGTACCACAATTATCATCAGGATAGCTGCCAATCCGAGATATTTGATATTCCTGATCTTTGGGTAATATACCCTGCTGATCATCAGCAAAGCTAATATTGACATTGCAGCCAGCAGGCCATGAGAAAAGAACTGCCACCCCCCATTATGGAACACCAGCACATACAATGCTACACTCAGGCCGGAAGTAGTGATAGGAAGACCCACAAATCCGTCCTTTGCACTGATAGCATTGAAACGGGCCAGTCTCAGGATGCCGCATGCCAGAAAGGCCCCGCTAACCACACATACCAAATAATGGTACTGGGGTGCCAGAATGGCATATGCGATAACCGCAGGTGCCAGTCCAAAAGAGATCACATCGGCAAGGGAATCAAGATTTTCACCAAGGACACCATACTCCATGGCCCTTGCAATAGCACCGTCCAAACCGTCCGCAATAACCGCCAGTATGATCAGGATCGAGGCGTGGTAGACGTTTGAAGGGGACTGCACTACCATCAGGACGGCAGTAAAACCCAGTAGTGCATTTAATAGTGTCACCAGGTCCGGCAGTTTGATCAATCGGTAAATGCTTTCATTCATTCTATTCACCTGCAAAATGACCAGAATCGTTTTGACCAGTTGTTTTTCTTATTGCTATGACAGATACGGCAGCTTTTACCCTGTCACCTTTATTGACCATCAGCGTATATCCATCCGGGGGTGTGATATCCACCCGGCTCCCGAACCGGATCATACCGATACGCTCACCCCTTACCACACGGTCACCTACATTAAAGTACGTGTCGATCCTTCGGGTCACAGTACCCGCTATCTGCACCACTTTGACGAGTCCGTAATCCGACTCGATACAGATCAGGTTGCGTTCATTCCTGTGCGAATCCTTGAAAAAGGCAGGCAGGTATCCACCGTCCTTATGTTTCATCTTCACGATCTTTCCACCCACAGGAGCCCTGTTGACATGCACATTATTTATGTTCATAAAGATACATGCCGTGTTATCCCTGATATCCACAACTTTACCGTCAGCAGGTGATACAATTACATCCTCGGGTCCTTCTGCTGTACGTTCCGGGTCCCTGAAGAACCAGATGAAAAAAATATCCAGTATAAAGACAAGTGCGGACTCCTTTGCCAGTAGTGACGAATCCAGGAAAAACGCAGCCACTGCCAGTGTCACTGCAACTACGAATAGGCCCCTAACCAAGGTTTCGGTATTTCGGGCCAGAATGGCTAACCCCTCCTGATCAGCCTTAGGTCCTCCCTTATCAGCGTCCAGAGATTGTCGATAAGGTCAAGGAGTTCAGGCAGCAGTTTCAGGACTGCATAAGCGATAAAGAACAGGGCGATCCCCGAGCCACCTTTTGCAATAATGTGATGCCCTAAATAGAAACTGGCCGAGTCATGCAGGAATATTTCATTGCCCAGGATATTTACTGTCATGGGTCCGGTCCCAAACCAGTTGTAGGCATATGCTCCTATCACAAATGCATTCCTTATGAGGTTGAGTATGTATATCACCGGGATCGAAGCCATCAGTGCCATAAAAATCCGTTTTTTCTCTGCTTTTATGCCCAGTATGATCCCGAAGAACAGGGCTATGCTTTCAATGGCTGTACATGCCAGTATGATCTCTACCCTGTATCCTTCGAGCATTATCATGTTCCAGTCAAGCCTTTCTACAGGGAATCCCGCCATCTGTGCGAGCCAGAAGGTCTGGGAGGTCACTACTGAAATCAAAAAACGGTTCAGTGATTCAATTTCGGCAAATGGGAAATAGAACAGGCATCCCACTGCCGTGATAGTAGTTACGGCTGTCAAGGTCTTTTTCCTGTCAGTGGGGTTGTCGTTTTGTATGCCTTTTCTTGAATCCAGATATGTACCGAACATCAGGTGAGCTATGATAATACATATGAATGCCACGACCAGGGTCAACAGTATCATTGTAAAGTCTCCTTCCTTGATGTAATATAGCGGTTGCAGTGCCCAGTATATGGCAAAAAATATCCAGCCTATGCTGCCAATGGGCATCCGGTACTGTTTATGTTGTGATGGAAGTAAGGATGCAAGAAGGAAGAATACGAGTGATATCCATAGAAAGTAATTTGTCATGTTTTAAGTCCTTGATTTGTTAGTTTGTTAGTTTGTTAGCTTGGTTTATTGCGGTTTATTGCTTATCATTTGTTGGAATTTGCATTTTATCAGTTAATATTGTTTGGTTTTTAACTATATTTAACTATATTATACTACTCCGCACAAGGTTAAGCAAAATTCCCAATGAACTTTAATAAATTAGAAATTCTTATAACTCATAATCGCATATGGTCATGAAATATCACTATCATATATCCCCTAAAAGGATGGAGGCAGTAAATGTTCAAGGCAATTATAGAATCTGAAAAACTCAAAGAAACCATTGAAGCCGTTTCAAGTATCGTTGACGAAGCCAAGATCAACCTGACTCCAGACGGGATGTCGGTAAAAGCGGTAGACCCGGCCAATGTGGCAATGATCACTCTTAACCTGAAATCCGCTGCTTTTGAAGAGTTCACTGCCACCGAAGGCGAACTGGGTGTGGACCTGAAAAGGTTAAACGATATCCTGGGCATGGCTGAAAAAGCCGAGATCGTGGAAATAGAGCTGGATGAAGAATCCCACAAACTTGTGATCGGTATGAGCGGCCTGACCTACAAGATATCGCTGCTTGACCCTGCTTCTATTCGCAAGGAACCAAAGGTACCACAACTGGAACTTCCTGCCAGCATTGTGCTGTCCGGCAATGACCTGAGACGCGCCGTCAAGGCCGCTGAGAAAGTATCCGACCATATGGGTATGGGAATAGATGGTGATATATTCTATCTTGAAGCAGAAGGTGACTCGGACCGGATGCGGCTTGATATAACCAAGGACCAGCTCATTGATCTCAAACCCGGAGAAGCCCGTTCATTATTTTCACTGGATTACCTTTCAGACATGGTCAAATCAGCAGGCAAGGCAAATGAGGTCACCATAGAACTGGGCAAGGATTTCCCCGCAATGATCATTTTCCAGATCGCTGATGGGAATGGTGAAGTAAGGTATCTCCTGGCACCGAGGATCGAATCGGATTAATATTTGCAATGGATGAAGCAAAATTATCTGAATATCCATTTTTAACAAAGGCAGCAGAATATGTTGCAGGTATGGATTCCACAATAGATGAAATCCTTGTATCACGCGGTTACGGCATGGCACGCAGCCGTGCTAAATCAAGGGTTATCCAGGCCATTAAAGGAGAGATCAAAAATGAAGATATGGGACTGGACACACCCGAACTTTTATCATATCCCATTGCCCGGATACTTGTTTCATGTATAGATGATGCTTTTCTGGTCAGGCGGTATGCTCTTGCAGAGGCAAAATTTGCAAATTCCAGGATGGGAAAGGAAAATGATAACATCCTGACTGAGATCGGCCGGGATTTCAACATCAATGCAAGTATTGCCGAAAAAGGCTTCAGGATACATTTTACAGATTATATCAGGGGAGCCGCAGGAATGCGGGCGTTGAAATGGAAGCTGGTGAACCGCAGGCTGGAATCCGGATACGTGAACATCACCAACGAACAATATGCCAGACTGCTGCAGGAGGCCATCAGGATCCGTATCTCGGAAGCACTGCCACTGGATGTGCCTGATATGTTCTGCCAGGCCATGGCCGATGATATCAAAGAGATCAAGACCTGCCTGGAAGAGATCAAGAAGGAGTTTGATGAGGAAGGTTTTGGTGAAGTTGAGCCAGGGGATTTCCCTCCATGTATCGTACATCTCCTATCCAGTGCCCAGGGCGGTGTCAACCTTGCTCATTCAGCCAGGTTTGCCCTGACATCCTTTTTGCTGAACATCGGCCTGTCTGTAGACCAGGTAGTACAGATGTTCAATGTCTCACCTGATTTCAACGAGGAGATGACGCACTACCAGGTAGAACATATCGCCGGATCTACTGGCACTTCCTACAAACCTCCATCGTGCACAACCATGATCACATACGGCAACTGTTACAACAAAGATGAAATATGTAGGAATATTGGTCATCCTCTTAGCTATTACAGGAAGAAGAAAAAAATCCAGCAAAAAAAGCTGGCTGAAAGCACGATACCTAAAAATTCAAGTGTTAAGAGTGATATAAGTGTAAAAAAGGAGTAATATATTAGAAACACAATAATAAAAAGGTAATGTTTATATCTAACAATTAACTATCATTATTAAAGTTAATCAAGGGGTTTAAAAAGTAAGACACATAATATCAAGAATGAACGAAAGGTTTAAATCCAATGCATTCCTCAATAGAGCGGTACGCCTGCATAGCATCCTGAAGTACCATATCCAAATCGGTGAAGAATTGTTCGGTAGTAAAAATTCGTGCATAAATTTTATAAGTGGTTTAGACATAGCTAGCGCTGTTCAACAGTGGGCTCGTAGCTCAGACAGGCAGAGCACCTGGCTTTTAAGGTGTATGGAAAATACCCATTCATCGGAAGATACCAGATGGTCGGGGGTTCAAATCCCTCCGAGCCCGTTTTTCACATATTTAAGGGGATGAATAAAATAATGAAAGGTTCAAAAAGTTTCAGCTTATTAGATCACAATCTGGTGCCTCATCACTTATTACTGTCAGAGAATGAAGCAAGCCAGGTTTTAAAAAAATACAACATCAATAAAGAACAATTACCAAAAATAAAGGTCAAGGAACCGGTGATCCTGGAAATTGGGGGCCAGGTCGGTGACATAATTAAGGTTATACGAACCAGCCAGACTGCGGGAGAGGCCGAATTCTACAGACTGATAATTGAATAACCGGACAGATGAACATCAAACTGTCAAACAATCCGTTTTACTTAAACCAGGAAGGTGCAAAGCTGTGTTAAATAGAGAAATATTATCCAGGGCATACTTTACGCGGGATAAATTAGTCCGACACCATATAGATTCGTTCAATGATTTTTTGGAGTATGGAATGCAGAAAGTCATCACTGAACAAGGGATCATAGAGACTGATATAGAAGATACATATGTGAAACTCGGAGAGATAAGGGTTGGCAAGCCTTTGGTAAAAGAAGCCGACGGTGCCCAGGATATGCTATACCCAAATGATGCAAGATTAAGGGATATCACTTACTCAGCCCCGATACATCTTGAAATGACCATCATGCAGGGGGAAACAGAACATGAACCGGTGGAAACTATTGTCGGTCAGCTCCCCATTATGCTGATGAGCAAAGGCTGCAACCTGGTCGATATGACCCCTAATGAAATGATAGGAATGGGGGAGGACCCGCTGGATCCTGGCGGCTATTTCATTGTGAACGGAACTGAGAGGGTCCTGATGACCCTGGAAGACCTGGCCCCTAATAAGATACTGGTGGAATTTGAGGAACGTTACGGTGACAGGATCGAAGTTGCCAAGGTGTTCAGTGAACGCAGGGGATACAGAGCACTGGCCGTGGTCGAACGTGGTCGTAAGGCCATCATAGAAGTAAGTTTCCCATCCATTTCAGGGCGCCTGGCCTTTGTTACATTAATACGGGCCCTTGGAATTGAGACTGATGAGGATATCGTGAACACAGTGTCATACGACCCTGAAGTAGTGAAATTCATGTTGGAGAACCTGGAGGAAGCCGAAGCCCATACCTGTGAAGAAGCCGTGGAAAAGGTGGGTAACAGGGTTGCCGCCGGCCAGACAGGGGAATACCAGATAAAAAGGGCAAATTATGTGATAGACAGGTACCTTCTGCCGCACCTGGGTAATGAACCTGGGCACAGGATCGTAAAAGCCCAGTACCTGGGCCGGATGGCAGAGGCCTGCTTTGAACTGGCACTGGGACGGAGACGTCCGGATGATAAGGATCATTATTCCAATAAACGCCTCAAACTTAGCGGCAACCTGATGGAAGACCTGTTCAGGGTATCTTTCAACAGACTGGCAAGGGATATAAAGTACCAGCTTGAGCGGGCAAATATGCGCAACCGTGACCTTAATGTGATCACTGTGGTCAGGGCTGATGTCCTCACAGAGAGGCTGGCCCACCCGCTGGCCACAGGTAACTGGGTCGGAGGCAGGGCAGGCGTATCCCAGCTCCTGGACCGTATAGATTACATGGCATCCCTTTCACACCTTCGCAGGGTG
Organism: uncultured Methanosarcinales archaeon; assembly: GCA_965370445.1. Lineage (GTDB taxonomy): Archaea > Halobacteriota > Methanosarcinia > Methanosarcinales > Methanocomedenaceae > Methanocomedens_A. The sequence continues at coordinate 18,870 of CBDUUM010000004.1, read as the reverse complement.
ATATCTCCCCTTTCCAGGGCACAGCCTCATTTCGAGGCAAGGGACCTTCATCCCACCCAGTGGGGCCGCATATGTCCATCAGAAACGCCAGAAGGACCTAACTGCGGGCTGGTGAAGAACTTTGCCCAGATGGTGGAGGTATCGACCGATGTGTTTGATGTAAAGGGATTGAAACAGATACTGTATGACCTGAATATAGAACATGTGGCACCACATATCAGGGACCTGGAAGAAAGACGTGGCACCTATGCCACTGAGCTTGAAGCTATGGAAGAGGAAGTTGAGTACAACGAGGGAGCGTGAATCCTTTGAATAAAACAAGAGTATTCTTAAACGGGGAACTACTTGGTTATCATGACAATCCCGAAGAACTGGTCAGCAATATCAAGCAAATGCGCAGGGCAGGTACAATACCTATACAGGTAAATGTGACCTACTATCCTAAAACTCACGAAATAATAACAAACAGTGATGATGGTAGGGCCAGAAGACCGGTTATTATTGTTGAGAACGGGAAAACCCCCTTAACAGAAGAACATGTAAAACTGCTAAAGAACAACGAGATCGACTTCGATGACCTGGTCAAGATGGGATTAATTGAATATCTTGATGCAGAGGAGGAAGAGAACTGTTTCGTTGCCGTGAATGAAGCCGATATTACACCGGAACATACCCATCTTGAGATCGACCCGTCCCTTATACTTGGAATATGTGCTGGCATGATCCCGTACCCTGAGCACAACGCCTCACCCAGGAACACTATGGGTGCAGGTATGGTAAAACAATGCCTTGGAGTACCGGTAGCCAACTTGAAGCTGAGACCCGATACCAGGGGACATTTAATGCATTATCCCCAGAAAGCAATAGTACACACCCAAACCTCGGATGTGATCGGGTTTGATGAAAGGGCAGCAGGCCAGAACTTTGTTGTTGCCGTACTTTCTTATGAAGGATATAATATTGAGGATGCCCTGGTCGTTAATAAGGGTAGTATAGAACGGGGTCTTGGAAGAAGTCATTTCTTCAGGACCCTCGGAGGCGAAGAGAGGCGTTATCCTGGTGGCCAGGAGGATAAGTTCGAGATCCCGGACCAGGAAGTAAGGGGGGCACGCGGACCTGAAGTGTATTCCCAATTAGATGAAGACGGTATTGTCAACCCCGAGGTTATTGTAGATCGCACTGATGTACTTATCGGGAAGACCAGTCCACCCAGGTTCCTTGAAGAGCCCACCGAACTGGGTCTTAGCCCGCAGCAGAGAAGAGAGTCCAGCGTTACCATGCGTTCAAATGAAAACGGCATTGTGGATGCAGTTATTCTTACCGAGAGCATGAACGGGGCCCGGCTGGCAAAAGTCAGGGTACGGGACGAGAGAATCCCGGAACTTGGGGACAAGTTCGCATCAAGACATGGACAGAAAGGTGTACTTGGACTTATCCAGCCGTTCGAGGATATGCCATTCACAGAATCAGGTATGGTACCAGATCTTGTGATCAATCCCCATGCCATCCCCTCAAGGATGACTGTGGCCCATGTGCTGGAGATGATCGGAGGCAAGGTGGGCAGTCTTGAAGGAAGGCGTATCAATGCCACTCCTTTCTCAGGTGAATCCGAAGATGACCTGAGGCTTGCCCTGAAACGTGCAGGTTATTCCCATACTGGCAAAGAAGTATTCTATGATGGTAAAACAGGTAAGAAGATCGAAGCTGATGTGTTCATTGGTGCGATCCTTTACCAGAAGCTCTATCATATGGTGTCATCAAAGATCCATGCCAGGAGCAGGGGTCCGGTGCAGGTGCTTACCAGGCAGCCTACAGAGGGCAGGGCCAGGGAAGGCGGTCTCAGGTTTGGTGAGATGGAACGTGATGTGCTTATCGGGCACGGTGCATCCCTTGCCCTAAAAGAAAGATTACTGGATGAATCTGATAAGGTGGAACAACTTGTCTGTTCACATTGTGGTATGGTAGCTACCCAGGATAAGAGGAGGAACATGGTGTTCTGTCCCAACTGCGGAGCAGAGACTGAAATATATACTGTTGAGATGAGCTATGCATTCAAGTTACTACTGGATGAGATCAAGTCACTTGGTGTTGCTCCCAGGCTTATTCTGGAGGATGCAGTTTAGAGGTGATCAGATGATTAAAACAGTTCCAAAGCGAATAAAAGAAATCAGGTTCGGGCTTATATCACCCAAAGAGTACAGGAAGATGAGTGTGACCCGTGTAATTACTGCTGACACTTATGATGACGACGGTTTCCCAATAGAAATGGGCTTGATGGACCCCCGTATGGGTGTTATCGACCCTGGTCTTCGCTGCAAGACCTGCGGAGGCAGGGCAGGGGAGTGTCCGGGTCATTTCGGACATGTAGAACTCATTGCACCTGTCGTCCATGTAGGTTTTGCAAAATTGATACGCAAGGTATTGAGGGGCACATGCAGGGAATGCAGTGCGCTGCTTCTGGATTCTAACCAGAAAAAGAAATACCTTGAACAGATTAGGACAATGAGAAAGATGGGGCAGCCAATAGAGGATATCACCAAAGAGGTATTCAAAGAGGCAAGGAAGCCCAAGACCTGTATGTATTGTGGTGCCAAACAACTTGATATAAAAGTAGAAAAACCATCCACCTATGTCGAAAAGATGGGGGATCACGATCATAAGCTAATGCCTTCTGATATCAGGGTGAGACTTGAAAAAATATCCAATGAGGATATCGAAGTCATTGGCATGGACCCCAATAACGCCAGGCCCGAATGGGTTATATTGACCGTACTGCCAGTACCGCCGGTGACCATGCGTCCCAGTATTACGCTTGAGAGCGGGCAGAGGAGCGAGGATGACCTCACCCATAAACTGGTGGATATTATCAGGATCAACCAGAGGTTCCAGGAGAACCGTGAAGCTGGTGCGCCCCAGCTTATCATCGAGGACTTGTGGGAATTGTTACAGTACCATGTGACAACATTCATGGATAATGCGGTATCAGGCGTACCCCCTGCCAGGCACCGTTCCGGAAGGCCGCTGAAGACCTTGTCCCAGAGGCTGAAAGGTAAGGAAGGCAGGTTCAGGGGCAGTTTGTCAGGTAAGAGGGTAAATTTCAGTGCAAGGACTGTCATTTCACCTGACCCGAACCTGAGCGTCAGCGAAGTGGGCGTCCCCCTATCCATTGCCATGGAAATGACCATACCTGTCAACGTGACTACCCGTAATATTGAAGAGGTGCGTGAATATATCAGGCGGGGTCCTGAAAACCATCCAGGTGCCAATTATATAGAGCGCAGTGACAAGCGCAGGATCAAGATCACTGAAAGTAATTGCGAGGAAATGGCAGAGACCATTGAGTTAGGATGGAAGATCGACAGGCAGTTGAAGAACGGGGATATTGTGTTATTTAACAGGCAGCCTTCATTGCACAGGATGAGCATCATGGCACATAATGTCAAGGTACTGCCTCACAAGACTTTCAGGTTAAATCCTGCTGTATGCCCGCCCTACAACGCTGACTTTGACGGTGACGAAATGAATATGCATGTACTCCAGACCGAAGAGGCAAGGGCAGAGGCAATGATGCTTATGCATGTACAGGAAAATATCCTGTCCCCCAGGTTCGGCGGTCCCATCATTGGGGGAATACATGACCACATCTCTGGTATGTACCTGCTGACCAGGGGTGACAGCAGACTCAGTAAGAGTGAGATACTGGACATGCTCAGCAAAACCAGGATCGAAGAGTTATCTGAACCCGCAGGTGAAGTTGACGGTAAATCTTACTGGACCGGAAAACAGGCAGTTAGCCATATTCTGCCGTCCGGATTGAATATGACATACAGGGCCGGGATATGCGAGAATTGTGATACCTGTAAAAAGGAAAACTGTGAACTGGACGCTTATGTGCTTATTAAGGACGGCCAGTTATTGAGCGGTACTATTGAAGAAAAAGCCGTGGGCGCATTCAAGGGATTGATAGTTGACAAGATCATCAAGGATTATGGTTCGGCCAGGGGACTGCAATTCATCAATGATGCTACCATGCTTGGGATAAAAGGTGTTATGCATTACGGTTTCAGTTTTGGGATCAGTGATGAGGATATTCCTACTGAGGCCAGTATCCAGATATCTGAATTGCTGGATGAAGCCGAGGATAGGGTCATGAACCTGATTTTAGTTTATAATGAAGGAAACCTTGAACCTCTTCCAGGCAGGACCGTAGATGAGACACTGGAACTGAAGATCATGCAGGAGCTTGGCAAGGCAAGGGATACGACTGGTAATATTGCCGGTAAATACCTTGGCCTGGAAAATGCCGCCGTGGTTATGGCAGTATCAGGTGCCAGGGGTTCCATGTTGAACCTGACCCAGATGGCAGGATGCGTGGGCCAGCAGGCTGTGAGAGGCGAGCGTATCAAGCGGGGTTATGCAGGCAGGACACTTTCTAATTTCCATACCGGTGACCTGGGTGCGTCAGCTCACGGGTTCGTAAAGAACAGTTATAAGAGCGGCCTTTCTCCCACCGAATACTTCTTCCATGCCATTGGTGGCAGGGAAGGTCTGGTGGATACGGCTGTCAGGACATCCCAGAGCGGTTACCTGCAGCGCAGGCTGGTCAATGCGCTCCAGGACCTGGAGGTCCAGTATGATGGAACTGTAAGGGATACCAGGGGCATGGTTGTCCAGTTCAGGTACGGTGAGGATGGCATTGACCCCATGAAAAGTGAATTCAGTAAGCCACAGGCCATAGAGTGGATCGTGGAATCTGTTACTTCAAAGGAGGTAGAATAATGGCAGTGAGCCAAAAGACCATTGAAGAGATGACCAGGAACCTGCAACTGCCAAAGAACATCCTTGATACTCTTCATAAGGAGCTTGAAGAGACTAAAGTGACTAAAAAGCAGCTTGAAGAGATTATTAAGAGGGTTGTTGAAGGTTATGAATACGCCTGTATTGAAGCATGTGAGGCTGCCGGTGTGGTCTCGGCCCAGAGTATAGGTGAGCCGGGTACACAGATGACCATGCGAACATTCCACTATGCAGGTGTGGCTGAGATCAACGTTACATTGGGTCTGCCCAGGCTGATCGAGATCGTGGATGCCAGGAAGAACCCTTCTACGCCCATGATGTCAGTCTATTTGACAGAAGATTATGCACATGACAGGGACATGGCCCGTAAACTGGCATGGAATATCGAAGCTACCCATATCAGTCACCTGGGCAGCTTGTCTACAGATATCATGGAAATGATATTGACCATCGAGCTCAGTAAGAAGGTTATCAACCAGCGTGGGATCACACCAGAGGAAGTGGCTGAGAAGCTGGAGGACGAATTGGGATTAACTGTACTGATAGATAGTAATGTGCTTACAGTACGTCCGGAGAACGAGTCGTACAGGGAACTGCTCCAGCTTGGCAAGAGTGTTGAGAACGTGACACTCAAGGGAATAAGTGACATTAAACGTGTGGTCATCAGGAAAGAGGATACCATTGACGAATATGTACTGTATACTGAAGGTTCGTCGCTGAAACATATTGCTGACCTGGATGGTGTGGATATGACCCGGTCCACCACTAATAATATCAATGAGATCTATGAAGTGTTCGGTATCGAAGCTGCCAGGAATAGTATAATAAAAGAAGCTACTGACACACTTCGTGAACAGGGTTTGTCAGTTGATGTACGGCACATCATGCTGGTGGCTGATATTATGACCGTTGACGGGGAAGTGAAGGCTATTGGCAGGCACGGCATCTCGGGTGAGAAGGCCAGTGTACTTGCACGGGCGGCTTTTGAGGTTACAGTGAACCACCTGCTGGATGCAGGTACAAGGGGAGATATTGACGAACTGAGAGGTGTGACCGAGAATGTTATTGTGGGACAGCCCATTCAACTCGGGACCGGACATGTCAAACTCCTGGCAGCAAAAAGAACTTAAATAATAAGACCCAGTAGATAAAAAAATCATACAGGACGATATTCATGGATTTAGACCTTAATAAAACAATGAGAATTACGATACAGACCGGAAAGGTATCGATCGGATCAAGGCAAACAGTGAAGGCTGTGGATAATTACCAGGCCAAGGCTGTCGTGCTTGCGTCCAACTGTCCCGCCGACGTACGGGACAGGGTTACAGGGAAAGTACCTGTGATCGACTTTCCAGGCATTGGTGTTGAACTGGGTACGGTCTGCGGCAAACCGTTCGCTGTTGCGGCAATGGCTGTTGAGGACCCAGGGGAATCTAAAATATTAGGTGTAATAAAAGGATAAGGGTGTATAATTGAGCGAAGTTAAACTCTCCACTGATGGAATTCGCTATATTGCATTGTTTGAGAGTATCACTGGGGCCACTGCCAGGGATTGTCTTCTTGATGATGACAAAAACAGGGTGATATTTGTTGTTAAGACAGGGGATATGGGTATGGCCATAGGCAAGAACGGTGAGCATGTCAACAAGCTTGTAAAAAGTATCGGGCGCCATGTTGAAGTGGTGGAGTATAACGATGACCCGGTTATTTTTATACAGAACCTGCTCCAGCCTGCCAATGCCAATAACATAAAGATCGGATATAAGGGTGACAAACGTATAGCTTATGTAGAAGTAAAAACTAAAGAGAAGGGTCTTGCAATAGGGCGAAACGGAAAGAACATTGAAAAGGTGAAGGTTCTTGCCAAACGACATCATGATATAGATGATGTGACAATCCAGTAGCCTGCAAGAATTCCAGATAATTAATTTCATAGGAAGTATTATAATATGGGAAACGGAAAATATGCTGCCCGCAAACTAAAAGGTGACCGGGAAAATTTCAGGTGGAGCGACAGGAAATACCTGAGGCGCGCCCTGAAGCTTAATGTAAAGGCTGATCCCCTTGGAGGCGCTCCACGGGGAAGGGGTATTGTACTTGAGAAAGTAGGTGTAGAGGCAAAACAGCCCAACTCTGCTATCAGGAAATGTGTAAGGATCCAGTTGATCAAGAACGGACGGCAGGTCACTGCTTTCTGTCCTGGTGATGGTGCCATCAATTTCATAGATGAACATGATGAAGTGACCGTGGAACGTATCGGCGGCCGTATGGGCGGTGCAAAGGGTGACATTCCCGGTGTCAGGTTCAAGGTAACCGCAGTGAACGATATGAGTCTCAACGAGATGGTGATCGGACGTAAAGAGAAGCCAGTGAGGTAGTTGTATGAACAAGATTTTTGATAAATGGGATACTACAGAAGTCCAGGTCGATGATATCAGCGTTGAGAGATATATCAATTTAAAGCCTGTTATGCTTCCTTATTCAGGAGGAAAACACGCCAGACAGCAATTCAATAAGTCCAACCAGCATATTGTTGAGAGGCTCATCAACAAGATGATGCAGTCTGAACAAAACACGGGCAAGAAGATGACTACCTACAGGATCGTTAAGGAATCTTTTGAGATCATTAACAAGAAGACCAAAGAAAACCCGATCCAGATACTGGTAAATGCTATTATTAATGCCGGACCCAGGGAGGAAACGGTCAGGCTGAAATACGGCGGGATCGCTGTACCAAAGGCTGTAGATAGTGCACCCCAGCGCAGGGTGGATACTGCATTGAAGCTGGTAGCTGAAGGGGCGTATAAGTCTTCATTTAAGAAAAGGCGGTCCATAGAGGAAGCCCTGGCAAATGAGATAATAGCAGCCGCAAACTACGATGTCAAGTCCTATTCTATTAACAAGAAGGAAGGAAAGGAACGGGTAGCAAAGGCTGCAAGGTAATCTATATTATTGCGGCTTTGCCGCAATCATTTTTTTTTATATTCATGGACGGAATTTCTTTTTTATTAATACGGATACTTAAAAATCAGAAACTTAAAAAATCAGATAATTAATAACCAGATACTAAAATTTATTGAGGAAATAGATATGGGACGAAGGAAAAAGATGGTTGAGCGCGTGACTGTGCTCATGAATGAACCTGAGAATGTCAGGAATATCGGTATAGTGGCACATATCGATCACGGAAAGACAACCCTCACAGATAATATCCTGGCCGGTGCCGGTATGATCTCAAAGGAACTGGCAGGCAAGCAGTTGTTCACAGATTCAGATGAGGAAGAGCAGGAGCGGGGTATCACTATTGACTCTGCCTGTGTTTCAATGGTACATGAGTTCGAGGATGACGAATACCTGATCAATCTTATTGACACCCCGGGCCATGTGGATTTTGGCGGTGATGTGACCAGGGCCATGAGAGCCGTGGACGGTGCTGTGGTAGTTGTGGATGCGGTGGAAGGTACCATGCCACAGACAGAGACCGTGCTCAGGCAGGCATTAAAGGAACATGTGAGGCCGGTACTGTTTATAAACAAAGTGGACAGGCTGATCAATGAGTTGCAAGTAGACTCCCAGGAGATGCAGATCAGGCTGGGTAAGGTCATCGATCATGTGAATAAGCTCATCAAGGGCATGAACGAAGAGAAATACAAGGCAGGATGGCGTGTGGATGCTGCCGGCGGCACTGTAGCCTTTGGTTCTGCCCTGTATAACTGGGCCATAAGCGTACCGTTCATGAAGAAATCAGGCATAGGGTTCAATGATGTTTACAATTACTGCAAGGAAGAGAACCAAAAGGAACTGGCAGATAAATGCCCGCTTCATGAGGTTTTAAATGATATGATCATCCGTTTCCTGCCCAATCCCCTTGATGCCCAGAAGGATAGGGTGAATGTGATATGGCATGGCGATAAGGAATCCACGGAAGGTAAGAATATGCTAAATGCCAACCGTGACGGTGATGTGGCATTAATGGTCACGAATATCTCATTGGACCCCCATGCAGGCGAAGTGGCCACTGGCAGGTTGTTCAGCGGTACACTGAAAAGAGGTATGGAACTTAACGTATCAGGCTCTGTAAAGACGAACAGGATGCAGCAGGTGGGGATTTTCATGGGCCCGGAAAGGCTGGAAGTGGAACAGATCCCTGCCGGTAATATTGCGGCAGTCACCGGCCTGAAGGATGCGTATGTTGGTGCTACGGTATCGTCCATGGATGACATGATACCTTTTGAGGCCATCCAGCATGCCAGTGAACCTGTGGTCACAGTAGCTGTGGAAGCAAAGCACATGAAGGACCTGCCCAAGCTGGTTGAGGTGCTGCGACAGGTGGCCAAGGAAGACAATACCCTGAAAGTAACTATTAATGAGGAGACTGGTGAGCACCTGATGTCAGGTATGGGTGAACTCCATCTTGAGGTCATAGGCCACAGGATCGAGCGTGACAAGGGTGTGGAGATCACTACCAGCCCGCCTCTTGTGGTATACAGGGAAACCATCCAGAAACATGCTGGTCCGGTAGAGGGTAAGAGTCCGAACCGTCACAATAGGTTCTACATCGAAGTGGAGCCCCTGGATAGCAATATCGTGGACCTTATTAAATCAGGTGAAGTATCCATGCGTATGCCAGAAGTGGAGCGACGTGAGAAGTTCATGGAGGCCGGGCTTAAAAAGGATGAAGCAAAAGGCGTTACCCATATTTTTGAATCAAATATTCTCATCGATAAGACCAAAGGTATCCAGTACCTGAACGAGACCATGGAACTGGTCATTGATGGTTTTGAAGAGGTTATGAAAGGCGGCCCGCTCACCAGGGAACCCTGCCAGGCGATTAGGGTCACGCTCGTAGATGCCAAGCTGCACGAGGATGCTGTGCACAGGGGTCCGGCCCAGGTGATACCTGCGTCAAGGCAGGCTATACAGGCTGCTATGCTTATGGCTGACGATACCCTGCTGGAACCGTACCAGAAGGTGTTTATCCAGACTCCACAGAATACTATGGGTGGGGCCACTTCAGAGATACAGGGACGAAGGGGTATTATTAATAATATGTCCCAGGAAGGCGATATGACCATTATCGAGAGTAAGGCTCCGGTGGCTGAACTTTTCGGGTTTGCAGGCGATATCAGGTCTGCTACTGAGGGTCGTGCCATGTGGAGTACTGAATTTGCCGGGTTCGAGACATTACCGGCAAGCCTGCTGAAAGAGATCGTGTTGCAGATACGCCAGCGTAAAGGATTGAAATCTGAAGTACCAAAAGCCAGTGATTTTGTAGGTCAGTAACCGGGCATTGAAAAGCAAATGGAATCAAGCTGTAATTGACACAAAGTTTAAAAGCAGTAAAACCTATAAGGACAGTAAATCTACAATAAAGAAAATAAAGATTGGAGGACTAAGTATGGCAGAGAAACCACATATGAACCTGGCTGTTATCGGTCATATCGACCATGGTAAATCAACCCTTGTGGGTCGATTGATGTATGATACAGGAGCCGTAGAGGCACATGTTATTGAAAAGTATAAGGAAGAAGCAAAGGCAAAAGGAAAGGAATCCTTCGCTTTTGCATGGGTCATGGACTCGCTGAAGGAAGAGCGGGAAAGGGGTATCACCATTGATATTGCACACCAGCGGTTTGATACTGATAAGTATTATTTTACAGTGGTGGACTGTCCCGGTCACCGTGACTTTGTCAAGAACATGATAACAGGCGCATCCCAGGCAGATGCCGCGATCCTGGTGGTATCAGGCAAGGACAGTGTACAGGCACAGACAAAGGAACATGTGTTCCTGTCCAGGACACTGGGTATCAACCAGCTGATCATTGCAATTAATAAGATGGATGAGGTCAACTATGATGAGGCTAAATATAATACGGCCAAGGAAGATGTCAGCGCACTGCTGAAGATCGTAGGATTCAAGCCTGCTGAAATGAATTTTATCCCCACATCAGCTTTTCAGGGTGATAACATTGCCAACAAGAGCGAAAATACAAAATGGTATAATGGCCCGACAATACTGGAAGCCCTTGACGAACTCAAGGAACCTGACAAGCCCACCAAACTACCGCTGCGTATTCCTGTACAGGACGCATACACCATCAGCGGTATAGGTACTGTACCTGTAGGACGTGTTGAGACCGGTATTATGAAGAAAGGTGATAATGTTATCTTCGAGCCAAGCGCTGCTACAGGTGAGGTCAAGTCCATTGAGATGCATCATGAAGAGCAACCCGAGGCAGTTCCCGGTGATAATATCGGATGGAACGTAAGGGGTATTGGAAAGAACGATGTAAGAAGAGGCGACGTGTGTGGACACGCAAGCAAACCGCCAACAGTGGCAGAAGAGTTTACGGCACAGATCGTGGTGCTTCAGCACCCGTCAGCTATTTCAGCAGGATATACACCTGTGTTCCACTGTCATACAGCCCAGACAGCCTGTACACTTATGTCACTTGACAAGAAACTTGATCCAAAGACCGGTGAGACGAAAGAAGAGAACCCGACCTTCATCAAGGCGGGCGATGCAGCAATTGTGACTGTGAAACCCACCAGGCCCCTTGTCATCGAGAATGTGAAGGAGATCCCGCAGATGGGACGCTTTGCTATCCGTGATATGGGCCAGACAGTAGCCGCTGGAATGGTCATCAGTATTAAGGCGAGGCCATAAGCCTCCCTTCTTCTTTTTTTGGAGTTTTTTTTAATGGTACAAAAAGCAAGGATACGATTATCAGGGACAAGTCCTTTAACACTTGACACCCTGTGCAATCAGGTGAAGCGTATTGCAGAGAAGACAGGGGTCAATATTTCAGGTCCCATACCAATGCCGACAAGGAAACTGGTGGTACCATCCCTGAAAAGTCCCGATGGTGAAGGGACAGCTACCTGGGACCACTGGGAAATGCGTGTACATAAACGGCTTATCGACCTGGATGCAGACGAGCGGGCATTGAGACAACTTATGCGGTTACAGGTCCCGAAGGATATCAGCATTGAGATAGTGCTGACTACATAGCTAATTAATCTTTTTTCCACATGGATTATTACGGGGGTAATTATACCCCTCGGTTTTTATCCATGAGTGGTGACCCAAGATTTTATTATTCTTACCCTCTTTATGTGATATGGTGAGTCAGATGATTATTAGTTTCCAGGTGAAAAATATCGAGTCTAAGTCGTTTACAGGTCCTGATGCGGTAAAGCATCAAAAAAGCATTAACATTAATTTTGATATTAATATCAGGAATCCCACACTTGTGGTACAGAACACTCCTTTTGGAGAAAAACAGATAATCAGGCTGGAGTATGCCCTGTCCATCAATTACCTGAACCCGAATATCGGCTATATCAGGTTTGAAGGTTCTACGGATTATTTCCAGGATGCTGACCTGGAAGCACTGCATAAACAGTGGACCGCCGGGTCTGCGCCGCCCGCAGTGCAAAACGAAGTGGCCAATACTATGGTGAGTAACCTGGCACCTCTGGCGCTGACTATATCCAAGACGCTGGGGCTGCCACCTGCTGTGCCGCTGCCTGCTATTAATTTCCAGGGTAAGCAGAAGAAGACTGAAGAGCCGACGTATTATCATGGGTGAGTAAGGGTTCTTTCAAGGTCCTGCAGTGTATAAAGTGTGAAGTTGTTCTGTACGGCGAACTCTTCTGCTTTTTTTGTAAAACCTGATTTTGATATTACGGTAAAGTGGTTGGTCCTGTCATTGATGTTCCAATCCACTGAGCCGGATTTATCCAGCAGGGTGGCAAGTACATCAATACCGGTTTTCCTGTTCTGCCATTTGCATTCCCCAAAAAGGACATTCTTTGAATCCTCATTAAATGCAACTATGTCTATTTCGCTGCCCTTGCGCCACCATCTACCGATTTTGGAAAATGTGAATGGAAGTTTGTTTTGTGTGTTGAGTTCCCTTAGAAATTGCATGGATATCTTTTCAAACTCCCGTCCAATAAGTGATTCAAAGTCTTGCCGGACCTTGTCCACCAGGATGTCATAATTGCCTATCTCATAGTCGCTTCTGTTTCTGTAAATGTATCTGAACCAGAACTTGAAGAAATTGTCATTCAGGAAATACCGTCCTTTCTTGCTTTTCCACGGTCTTGCTTCAGTGACCGGGACTTCGTAGTCCAGATACCGAAAATCCCTTACAAGCTGGCCCAAGTATTTAGCAATACTTTTTACTTTAATTCCTGATCTGTCAGCAATCTTTGTCATTTCGGAATTTCCCAGTGCGACGGCTTCCAGTATTGAGAAATATGAGGTGTGTTCCCGTCCAAACTCTTCAGTAAGGACACTTCTTGCCTCTTCTTTTAAAGGTGCAAAGTCCCTGAACAGGAGTATCCTGAGGGCGGAAAATATATCCTTTCCGGTCAACCCTTGCTCTTGGGCCATTACATAGTACTTTGGTATTCCTCCGAATACGCTGTACCACTGTATCTGGCTTTCAATGTTGTTGATACCTATTTCGAACAGCATTTTAGAGACATCCTTGAACTGCATGGGTTTAAGCACATATGTCTCTGTGGCCCTGCCGAACAGGGGTTCTTTGCTGTTGGTGAATATTTTATCCATTAAGGTAATATGCGAACCGGCTGCGATTATGTGAACTTGCACTTTGTTTTTGTATTCGTCTATGACCTTCTGGAAATCTGAAAAAATGCTCTCGTCTACAAATTTGAAGTTCTGGAATTCGTCTATGAATATGACTGTGTTCTGCTCTACATTGTTCAAAAGGAATTTGAGCCACTCGTCGAACTTGACCATAGTCGGGAAATCCTCGATTACGGTCCTGGCAACTTCGGACAGCTCTTCGAGGAGTAGTGCTGGGTTTTTCCGGCCTATAAAGAAATACAGATGCGGTTTATTAGTATAGAACTGCTTGACAAGTTCTGTTTTCCCCAGTCGTCTCCTTCCGGTGAGTATGGTAAAGTGTGTGGATTTGGAGCACAACCTCCAGATGCGTTCAAGTTCTTCCAGTTCTCTCTCCCTGTTATGGAATCTCATAAAATACTACCAATTAGTATTATTCAATTTAGTAGTATTTAAATTTTCAGGGTTTTATTGGTCCGATGCGGCACGGTGCCGGGGTGCTGTGTACCTTGACAACATCCCATCCATTCCCACAGAGCCATTATAGCAACTTGGTCCCCTACACCCGGTTCCCGGCAGTGCCAACTTGCACGGCCTCGTACAGCATCCGGGTCTCAGGACCACACATAGTAAAATTTGATGCGAAATCTTTTCGGGACCACACAACACATTTATCAACAATCTCAACCATTTCTTCCCCCATGTTCTTAGCCATGGGCGCAGAAGCCACAATCGAACTAAGGGACGGCATGATAATCAAAAAACGCCTGCCAAAAGGCTACCGCCTCAAAGCCCTGGACAGCACCATCAGGCAGGAGCGCACCAGGGCAGAAGCACGCATCATCTCGGAATCAAGACGCAGGGGCGTGCCCACCCCCATCATCTACGATATCGAGGACTTCGAGATAACAATGGAGTACATCGATGGGCAGAAGGTCAGGGACATACTCACCCCGGAGCTGAGCCGCCGCGTAGGAACCGTGGTAGGCAAACTCCACTCAGCCGGAATCATCCACGGCGACCTCACCACCTCAAACATGATACTACACGACGACAGGGTGTACCTCATCGATTTCGGGCTGGCCTTCTACGACAACTCGGTAGAGGCCAGGGGCGTGGATGTCCACGTGCTGTTCCAGACATTTGTGAGCACCCACAATGACCACGAGACAATGAAAGAAGCCTTTGCAGAAGGTTACAGCCAGACATTTCCTGATGCAGGACCTGTGCTTGAGCGGGTAACAGAGATAAAGGGGCGTGCACGCTATGCTTAAAATATATTTTGCCACCGGTAATGCCCATAAGCTCAGGGAAGCAGGGAACATCCTGGGTGCGGTCGGGTATGAAGTGGAGCATATCGACTGCGACTATCCCGAACTGCAGGCAGACGACCTTGAGACCATCTCGGCCTACGGCGCACAGTGGTGTGCCAAAAAACTGGACAAGCCAATGATGGTAGATGACAGCGGCATATTCATCGAAGCCCTGAAGGGCTTTCCCGGTCCGTATTCCAGGTATGTGGAGGACCACCTTGGCAACCAGAACGTCCTGAAGCTTATGGAAGGAGTGGCCAAGCGCAAAGCTGTGTTCAGGACAGTAGTAGGATACTGTGAGCCCGGCGGTGAGCCCCACACATTCACAGGCGAGGTAAAAGGAACCATAGCCTTTGACGAGCGGGGGACGTATGGGTTTGGCTACGACCCCATATTCCTGTACAATAACCGCACCTTTGGTGAACTAAAAGACGATGAAAAGAACCGGATATCTCACAGGGGAAATGCCATGCGAAAGTTTGCCGGGTGGCTTCAGGAAAAATAGGATACGGTTCAGGGCCACAATCCGAACCGGTAATTTAACACGAGTAACAGAATACCGATTGCCACCCCACCGATCATGATCATTTTCGGGTCCATGTGGTAGGTGGTCTCATCAGCCTCATAATAACGCATAAGACCAGCCGATGACATCAGGCCGCTCTGTGACTCTTTCTTTTTACCCACTGTTATTTATCCTCCAATTCTATTATTTACTGTAATTCGTCCTTATTGCTTATCAAGGTATCTTAAGAGCAAGATCATATTAATGCCTTAAGCAGGTCAAAGTCATGGACCATACCCTTCAATTTATTATTGGCAGAGATCACGGGCATCTGGTCGATATTATTACGCTTCATCTTCCTTGCGGTATCACTGACAGAAGTGCTGGGAACAACGGAAATCGGTTCACTTTTTAGTTTCACTGCATCCTTTACCGAGCAGTCCGGCAGTTTGATCCTGGACACGCTGTAATATAAGCTCATAGTATCACGCATGGATTCCCATGTCCAGGCATCATCATCTGAGCCTGCAGACATATCAGAATGCTCAACAGAATCCTCGATAATGCTCATGTTGATCAGGTCTTTATCACAGACCACACCCAATACCTCTCTTGACTTATTAACAACAGGTGCAGCCTTGACCTCAGCCATTTCCATGATCATTCCCACTACGGAAATAGGCGTATTATCCCAAATAACAACAGTTTGGCCATTAATAAAGTCCCCTATTGGGTTAGAAATGTTAAAACCGGCAATAGCTCCCACAATATCCGCTATGGTGATGAGCCCTACCAGGGTATTGTCCGCCACAACCGGGAGTCTCCTTATCCCTGATTCGGTTATGATCCTTGAAGCTTCTACAATAGATTCTTCAGCAGTAATAGTAATGGGATCCCTTTTCATCAGGATTGCGAGTTGTTCTTCTTCCGGGTTCTTTAAAAGATTGGTCCTGGTCACAATGCCGACCAGTTCATCGTTCTTGACCACAGGCACACCAGACACATGCTTTTTTTTCAGGATATCCAGTACTTCGTCCCTTGAACCAGGTAGTGTTGCAAAGGCAACATCCCTTACCATGATGTCATCAACTGTTGTAAAATTTGGCATTGATTTAGCTCTCCATTTTTGCTGTCTACGATATTTTACTATCTGGGCTTTTCCCCTCTAACGATCAATACGGGCACCTTTGAGGTCCTTGAAACTTTTTCTGCCACGCTACCCAGCAGGAACCTGTCAAGCCCTCTCTTACCAAGGGTACCCATAACAATCAGGTCTGCCGGAATATTTTCCGATAATTTAATAATCTCTTCTGCCGGATGTCCTTCCACAACAAAACATTCCACTTCCACATCTGATCTCTTTGCCTCTGCTTCCACTTTTTCGGTTGCTTCGTTGCCTTCCGCCTTCAACAGTTCATACATATTCTCCCATGCCGCGTCCATGGGTATGGTGGCAAATGCACCAGTATCAACTACATATATGGCAGATATCCTTGCTTCGGAAATCTTGGCAAGCTCAACGGCATATTCAACAGCATTTTCAGAATATTTCGAACCGTCCGTTGCAATAATTATGTTTTTAAACAATCTACTTTCCATGGATAATTCCTCCATTTATTATTGCTTTGATGTCGTCAGGTCTCCCTCTTCTGACAAGGCTGGCAATAGGGTCACTGCTGTTGGATAAGTTGGGGGACTCACTGTCCAGCACCATGATAGTGGCCTGTTTTCTATCCACGATTGAACCTATATCCTTATCAGTTCCAAGTATTTTTGCTCCATTAAGCGTGCACAACTTAAATACCTGTCTGTCATCCAGCCTGTAAACCTTAGACAGGAATTCCATTTCAGAGAACATATTGACAGAATTGAGCATAACATTGTCAGTGCCAACCCCCACTGTGATTCCCATATCCAGCATCTTTTGTATGGGGGGATGTTGGGGTGACCCTACTCCAGTCATGAAATTCGACCTTGGACATACAACTGCAGGAATATGGGCATCAGCTAAGTCTTTGATGTGCGCATCCCCGGCAGAGGTCATATGTACGATAAAGTCGGGCTTTAGTCCGATAGCTCCGGGAATATCTGACGTGTCTTTTTCACCCGCATGTATTGCGAACAATTTACCTGCATCATGTGCGGTGTTCACCGCCTCCTCCAGGATGTGGTAAGGGATGTCATTAACACCGCTTAAGCCCAGACCGCTGCCGATTCTGAGGAGTTCGTCAAGTTCACCGGGAATTAATCCGTCTGGCATTTCCGGCCTGCCCATGACCATACCTGTAATGTCCTGGAATGTGCCCAGGAGTTCTGATAGTATGGATGCACCTTTAATGCCGCCCTCTCTGAAGTCGCAGAACATACATGTTCCGCTTAAGATCATATCCTTAAGGGTCCTGCCCATGGCATCCTTTAGTACGTTTTCCGCTGTGTTGTTGAGCACCCTGTGCTTGAGGCCGTGGGGAGGTTTTACAAGGCTGTCCAGATCAGAGACTGGCGGGTCCTTGAGAACAGCGTCGCCTATATGGGTATGGGCATTCACAAAACATGGTGCAACCAGACCGCTGAGGTGGGCATCCACCCTGGCGTCGGTTCCCACTTCCCTGATCACATTGTCTTTTATACAGAGATATCCTTCAATAGGCTCAAGTTCATCACCGTAGAGGATGGTTCCGGATATGATCAGCTCTTCAGGCACTGTGGCTATTATGTCTCTTTTCATTGATATTTATTGTGTAATTCGCCATGTGATATGTAGTGAA
Organism: uncultured Methanosarcinales archaeon; assembly: GCA_965370445.1. GTDB lineage: Archaea > Halobacteriota > Methanosarcinia > Methanosarcinales > Methanocomedenaceae > Methanocomedens_A. Next base: position 888 of record CBDUUM010000004.1, on the reverse strand, counting down.
TGAATTGGATTGTGTATGAATAGGGTTGTGCATGAGTGGTATCGCTTCCGGAACTGTGGGACAGGGTTGGCCTGTTGTGCATGGGTAGGAGTGTGTATGAATTGGGGTGATTTTGTTTATACCATTGGTGGAAAAAATTAATATATCCGCTTGATAGCGTAAATGTTTTTATGGTCGTATTATCACATCCACGCATTTACAATCCATTCACAATTGCTATTGACAAGTTCTGACACAATAATTAATTATATATGTATTGAATTCATATAAACAGTTTTAAGGCGTGAAATGCTGTGCTAATCAGTATATAACCTACCCCCTTGTTTCAATTGGAAAGATAAGTAAAATAAAAATAGATTGAAATCGATTATATTTATGTAGTTAATGTGTTGTGGTGCTGTGAATTCAATAAGTAATGAAAAATTTGGTTTGTTTCAGGCAAAAATGGTGTTAAACCTGTTAATTGTTATAAACACAGATATTCACCTACATTTCCATTGAAACGCTTAAATACTATGGTGAATACATGTTTACTTGTTAACTACGTGGATAACAGTTCACTCCTGGTTCACGAAGTAATGATCAGCAAACAATCGGAGGGGATGGAATACTTCCGAAGCATGGGAACCCGGCCGCTATCTGAGGGGATGGGCGGCTGGATTCCTGTTAATATAAATAACACAGGAACGGACAATGAAGATAAAGCTCGAAATAACCATGGACAATGGTTCAATTGATAATTCCGTGATCGACGGAAACCCTGCACCTGAGTCCATAATAGAACTTATGAATAAGTTGAAGAGCTTACATGATACTGCAGTAGCAGCACAATCATCCCAGGTCCAGCAGGCCCCACAGCCCGCTGTGAACACACCACTACAAACCCAA
>CBDUUM010000003.1:0-29162 GCA_965370445.1 uncultured Methanosarcinales archaeon | reverse complement strand
GGATAACAGTTTCGTCATAAACTTCTTCGGTTATTGTACACTGGAAACTGTTTAATATTTTCATCAGGCTGCCTGATTTTGTTAATTTGATCAGACCATCTGAATCCAATACGATTTTATTCATTATTATACTATTTTATACAAAATAGTATATATCTATTTTGTTCTGCACTTAAAATAAGTTTTAGATAACATTAAAGGCTTGACCTGTTCAACAGTGCACACCCTCCCACACAAGTTCCCCAGCCCCTCACACCACAACCCACCAACACCCAAGGCCACCGCCTGCATACACCTCTTACAACCCATGCTCAGCGCATGTGTAGAAGGGAAGCAGGCTGGAATATCTGCGTTCATCCGCGTTTATCTGCGGTTCTAAACTCACACGAATCCACAAGGCTGGCTGCCACACTGCCGCCCTGACGGGCTGCGGTGGCAGGGAAAGTGCAGAGAGGGGGGGCTGGAAATTATTATTCACAATACACAAATTAACACCGATCAGTGGACTTGTTTTTCCAGATTTACCGCAACAATCGGACAAAGTTACGGATGGTACAAATGGTCGAATTACACGAATTAATATATACAACAAGATAACACCATACAAAAACATATACAGGAGGCAATAAAATAATTAAATTAGAAACGCTCCAGTCCCATAATTAGATAAAAAAGTTTGCTTCCAACTGTGATAAAGGTCTATATCATCTGTATATCTTACTTTTATCGATGTGTTACTGTCATTATCTATTACAGTAGCCTCGTCACTACCCATTCTATATATAATATTTATTGGTTCAAACGCCGTTAGATTAGCAAGAATTGTCTTATTAATAGGATGTATTACTTCTATTATTGATACCGTTGTATTAACTGTAACATTTATAGTAAAATTTTGATCTATTAAATCGTCTGTTTTAAACGTTCCCAATAAGGGAAAATCATTTGAATCTCCTGGATTCAATGGAATTGGAAATATATTACCTTCAATATATAAGTTTCCTTCGATCGGTAATGAATCATCTTTTTCATTTGCTTTTATTGAATATGAATTTTTAATATATTTTTTTTCAATTAATGCAATATCATCTGATAATGCACTGTTATAAACCGACGCTAATCCAACAATAGTAAAATAAGTTCCAGTACTATCTTTTAAAACATATAATTTTGTAACTTGCCCTTTAATCAAAACAACTTCCGGAGGATGATATTTATAAAATTCTGTTGTTGCTATAGTTAATTTTTCATTGGATTCAGAAATTTTTAAATTTACACTACATTGAAAAATGGCAACAATTACCAATAAAAAAGTGAAAAAAATCAAAAAATATGAAGACCTTAATTTCCATTTTTTCATCTTTTTTTCTTCTATAAATTTTATTTTTGTAATATCTTGAGACATTGAAATTTATAAAGAAGTTTTATATATTAAATCTTTTTGCTTGTTTCAAATCCATCTAAACAATTTAAAATATAAAATAACCCCATCTCAATTAATTCCTAACATGAAAACGAATATCAATTCAACTTAACCCCTGTAATACTCGTAATATTATTCTCCTGCATGGAAACACCGATGGTCCTCTCAGCCGCCTGTACCATGGGCTTACGCAGACTCACCACAATGAACTGGGCATTATCCTTGGCCTTTTTCACTCTCTGTGCCACCCTTTCCGCATTAGAACCATCCAGGAACATATCGATCTCATCAAAAGCATAGAACGGTGCCGGCCTGAACTGCTGGATAGAAAATATCAATGCCAGTGCGGTCAGGCTCTTCTCCCCGCCACTCAAAGCCTCCATACGCTGCAGGTTCTTATCCTTTGGCTGGACCTTCATAGTAAGCCCGCCCGAAAAAGGTTCCTCAGGGTTCTCAAGCTCCAGTTCTCCCGGACCGTCAGACAGCTCAGTGAAAATACTCTTAAAATGATAATTAATACCATCAAAACACTCCATGAACGCCTGTTTCTTCATCTGCTCATACTTGTAGATACGCTCCAGTATCTCCTCACGTTCATGGTCCAGGATATCACGGCGGCTGCGCAGGTCATTGCTACGCCGCTCCACCTCTTCATATTCTTCAATGGCCCGCATGTTCACAGGTTCCAGGGAGGTCATTGTCCTGGTAATAGAAGCGATCCTGGTCCGGACCTCCTCAAGTGTTGGCACATCCTCACTTATTTCCACACCTCTCTCCTCAACCTCTATCTTATACTCCTTCACCTGCTCTGCAAGAGTATCCCGTGTAGCATTCAAAGCCATTAATTGACGCCGGGAATTCTCAAGCTTGACCTTGATCTCCCCGTGCTGCTTCTGCCACGATGCATATTCCATCTGGATATCCTCCCTGGCTTTTCGCATATCTGCCAGTTCCACATCCAGTTCCTGCTCACGCTTCAGCTTATCCTCAAGCGAGGATTCCATTTCAGTTATTCCACTACGCAACTGCTCTATCTTGGAGCGCAGTTCATCCTTCCTGACATCCAGTTCTGACAGCCTAGTCCTGATCTCCCCGACCCTTTCATCGGCATACTTCAGTTCAGTGTTAAAGTTATTGATATTAGCCTCGATATCCCGCTCACGGTTCTCAAGCCTTTTGATCTCATCTTCAATGCGCTGTGCCTGTTCGTTCAACTCAGGCACCTGTGAACCTTTCAACTGTTCCTCCAGTTCTCCTGCCCTGTCCGCAAGTCCGGTAATCTCCTGCTCTACCTCATGCTTATCACCCTCAATATTCTCCATCTCTTCGCGCAGTTCCTTTTTGCCGGACTCGATCTCCTCAAGCTCTGCCTGTTTTTCGGTAATAAGCACTGTGAGCCTTTCACCCCGGCTGTTTATCTCCTCTATCGCCATCTGCTTTTTAGCTATCCCGGTCTCGACATCCCTCATTTCATTCTGGACAGATGAGATATGCCCCTCCACTGTATCCAGTTTGGTTATCAGCGTACTGCGCCGGGATTCATGTTCTGTGATCTGTTCTGCCAGTTTGGTTATCTTATCCTCTTCAGAAGCTGCAAAGGATAGTCCTCTCCTGGACAGGGTGCCGCCAGTCATGGCCCCGCTCTTCTCCACCACCTCGCCTTCCAGGGTGACCATACGAAGACCGCCCATTAATCGCCTGGCGGTAGCCAAATCCTCAACGATCAAGGTATCCCTGAACACATAATTGAATGCAGCATCGAACTTCCGGTCAAAATCAACGAGATTGATAGCATAATCTATCACACCCACCATATCGGAAATATCACGATATCCTGAAGGTGGCATCATCTTGTTCAGGGGCAAAAACGTGGCCCTGCCGCCCCGCTGGCGCTTGAGGAATGATATGCCCCTTGAGGCATCTTCATCAGTATCCACAACAATGCCCTGCATTCGGCCACCCGCTGCCACTTCCAGGGCAGTGGCATACTCCTGGTCCACCTTACCCAGCTGGGCGATAGTACCATAAATACCGGGCAGCTCCCTCATTTCCCTGGCCTTTAGCACTTTTTCTACAGCATTACTATATCCAGATACTTCTTTTGCTGCCCTGACCCTTGCCTCGGCTGTCATGTACTCCTGCTGCAACTTACGCAGGTTCTCGTCCAGGTCCTTGAGCACACCCCTCATCTGGGAGCGGTTGGATTCCAGGTCATCAATATCATTGTTAAGGTCTTCAATCTGTTTGTTTAGGGCCTGGATCTCCTGTACCACATCCTCCCTGTCATCATCAGCCGACTTGATCTTACGCCCGGAATCTTCTATCTCTTCCTCGATATCCTTTATCTCGGCACTGCGCCGCCGCATGGCATCAAGCAGCCGGTCCTCCTGGCGCATCAGTTCGTTCTTACGGTTACGGGACTCTTCAAGGTCATGTTTCACATTTGACAGTTCATCACGGGTCTGTACGAATTTCGAATCCACCTCTGCGATCCTGCTTCGAAGTACCAGCAACTGGGTATTCTGGTCCCCAATCTCACTGGCAATACCCTCCTTGCGATGTCCCTCTTCCTCTAGCTTCGAGGTCAGCCCTGTCGTTTTCTCCTTGATATTATCGATCTCGATAAGTCCTTTCCTGCGCTGGGAATCCAGGTCCGTTATCTCGGATTCAGTAAGTGTAATAGTGTTCTGGCTGACCGATATCTCTCCCTTGGTCTCCTCGATATGCCGTTTTATACCTATCTGCTCCTCCTCACCCATCCTGGTTATTTGTTCGTTCAGTTCCTTCAAACCCGACTCCAGTTCGTCCATCTTCTCCTGTTTGGATCCAAGGAGTGATTCAAGTTCGGACTCCCCTTCCATCCTGGAACTGATCTCTTCCACTATCTTGTCAAACTCTTTTTGCGCATCCTTGAGCTTGGAAAGCAGCACGTAACCCTCATAGCGTACTTTCTCTTCCTGCAGGGTCTGGTACTTCAGTGCCTGGTCCCGCTCACGCTGCAGTTTTTCTCGCTGGCCGTCCACCTCTGCCAGTATGATATCCACCCGCTCGATACGCTCTTTAACAATATCCAGCTCATTTATGGCATGATCTTTCTTATTATCAAACTCGGACACACCTGCTATTTCGTCGATTATCTTGCGCCGCTCTGTTGCTGTCATTTCTGTGATCCGGGTAACATCACCCTGCATAACCACGTTATAGCCTTCCGGAGTTATCCCGGCCTTGGCAAGATTGTTATGGATATCCCTGAGGCTGACCGCCTTATTATTGAAATAATAATAACTGTAATATCCCGAATTGGTCTGACGCACTTTCCTTGTAATGATTATTTCATCAGAATCCACTGGCATCTCACGGTCCGAGTTATCGAACCGTATAACGACCTGGGCAAAATCCGGTTTCTTACCTTTGTCCCCGTTATATATCAGGTCTGTAAGTTTTTCTGCACGCAGGGTCCTTGAACTTGAAAGACCGAGACAAAAAAGTATCCCATCCACAATATTGGACTTGCCACTTCCGTTGGGTCCCGATATCGTGGTAAAACCATCATAGAAAGGTATCTTTATTTTCCTTCCAAAAGATTTGAAATTCTGGAATTCGATTTCTTTTATATGCACCTAATACCTCTTGATGCAGTGTTTTTTCACAGTTATTTCTTATATTCGATAACTACATCCTCATCTTCCCTGGCCTCTACAACAACCTCGCCTTTCCTGGTAGAGCCGGGTTCAGGATTTTTAGCAATAATAATGTCCTTTTCATCCTCTTTCCTAAGTGGAACCCTGTCCTCTCCACTTTCTGCGATGATAAACCGGGATGAGGGTTTAGCTTTCTCTTCTTCGGTAGACGGTTCTTCTGTGTGAACCTGTACATTGTCATGCCAGTCAGTTAATGTCCCTGGATTTTTAGACCTGGTGGTTGAAGGGGCCTGATCTACCTTGTCTTTGTCAAGATATTTATTTTTCATGTCCTGGATTATTGTTTTTTGGTCAAGCAGTTCCTTCATGACCCCGTCGTAGGACAGGGAAATATCCCTTAGCTTATTCTCAAGCACTGATATCCTCTTGTCAAAGTCAAGGTCTTCCTTCATACCTTCACGCAGCTCTTCAACAATGGACTCTTTTATAGAATCCCTGAGTTCATTGATCTCACGTTCTTTTGCAACCAGCTTATGTTCAAGCCTTTCTACTAAAATATCCCTGTTTTCGCTTATCACTGGAACCCCTCAATAATTAACTTCATATCCACTTTACTATGTGAGTTAAGTTACTAAAATAATTTGTGGTAATATCAATATAATGATTTGAAAGCTTATAATTATGTGCCAATTGTTCTCCTGTCAGGGTGATACGCGCTTGCGGTCCCTGGGAAACAGTACAACATCCCTGATGTTGTCCACATTCAGCATAGTCATGAGCAGCCTCTCGGCCCCCAGGCCCCATCCCGAATGCGGCGGGATTCCGTACCTGAATGCCTTGAGGTAGAACTCGAAACCGTCAGGGTTGAGCCCCTGGTCCTGTATGCGCTTGCGCAGCATATCGTGGTCATGCACACGCTGGGCACCTGAAGAGAGTTCCATACGTGGGTGCATCATATCAAAGGCCTTGGTAATTTGAGGTTCATCCTCATAGGGCTGGGTGTAATAAGGCTTGATCTCGGTTGGCCAGTCCTTGATAAAGTAGTGCTCACCTATGAACTCGCCTATAACCTTTTCAGCACTTGTGCTCAGGTCGTCACCCCATTCCAGGAACTCCTTTGAGTTCTCATTGTTGATCTCGATAGCCTCGTCGTAGGTCAGGCGCTTGAAGGGTGCTGTTGGGATATTCAGTTCAATGCCCAGCGTCTTAAGGCTGGATGCAGCCCTCTCGGCAACCTTTTCATACACATGGACTACGAGGTTCTCCAGTATCACCATCACGTCCTCGTGGTCCATGAAACTGGCCTCAATATCTATACTGGTGGCTTCGTTCAGGTGCCGCCTGGTATCGTGTTCTTCAGCCCTGAAGATGGGGCCAATCTCAAATACTTTGTCCATGCCGCCGCTCATCATAAGCTGCTTGAAGAGCTGGGGGCTCTGGTTGAGGAAGGCCTCTGTATCGAAATATGTGATCGGGAACAATGCAGTGCCGCCCTCGGTAGCGGTTGCCACTACCTTTGGGGTGTTTATCTCAAGAAAACCTTCCTGCTCTAAAAACTCTCTTACGGCAGAGAGCATGTGGTGGCGGATGTGAAACACTGCCTGGGTCCTTGGCCTGCGCACGTCCATGAACCGGTTGTCCAGCCTGGTGTCCAGTTCTGCGTCCACCTTGCCTGTGGTATCCATAGGCAGTGGGGATTTGGCCGGGTTGAGCAGGTTGATCTTTATCGGGACCAGTTCGTAGCCTCCCGGGGCTTTGGCCTCGGCCTTGACCTCGCCTTCGACCAGGACAACGGATTCGCGGCTGAGGGCTTTGGCGGTCTTGAGCACTTCTGGGTCGATGGTCTTTTTGAACAGGGTTATCTGGGCCATACCTTCCCGGTCCCTGAGGACGAGGAACATAATGCCGCCAAGGTCGCGTATTTCGTGGACCCAGCCTGCGAGTTTTACGGTCTGGCTGTTCATTTCCGGGGTTACTTGTGATGTGTAGTGAGTTCGCCTGAATTCCATGTGTACACCTTGTATATGATTGTAAAAATTTGACAGGGTTTTGTTTCTTGATGTGTCTAATGTATTATTAAATTACGGTTTGGGGGGAGACTTATGTACCTCACAAATAGATTTCGGTGCATCAAGGGTGATTTTCAAGGAAAATGTCACTGAAATACAAAATTTTAATATTCCAATTAAGCCTACTTTTTAGAGATGATGATATAAGCTTAATACCCTTAACAGAAATCTGAAGTATAGAAAAATATTTTAGAATAATATTTATATGCCAATTGATAAGATAATTAATTCAATTATAGAAAAATATGTATAATCATTTTGAATCTAAAGTGTAAATTGAGTTAATTATTCAGTTGTAATGCAAGCTCAAGTGGAATGAAAAATTAAATCCTGGATAGGTTGAATCGATGAGACGAAAAATACTAGACCCCATGACTAATCAAATTGAAGTACTTAAAGTTCCATGGTATCCACAGCAAGATGTGGAATGGACGTGTGTAGTAAACTCATTGAAAATGTGTTTGGAGTACATGAAAAATACTTATAACAATCGTGTCATAAGAGAAATTATACCGAATATGAACATCGATGAAATTATGAAGATTACTCATACAAGAAGATTTGCTGGAACTGTCGTAGATTCAAACTTCGTTAGAAGCCTCAATTCTAGTATTGAAGGGATTACATTTTCATTAGAACAAGATGTAGATATCAATAAATTAAAGATGAAATTGGAAAAAGGAATTCCAAGTATAGCAATATATAATTGTGAATATTTGATTTATGGGATTCGTGGTGCCGGGCATGCTGGAGTTATAATCGGAGTCACAGAAAATGACATTGTAATCAATAACCCTTGGTTAGGTTCTGAGTATTTTGTAGCCCATGAAGATTTTGTACCAGCATGGGAGTTAGAGTTCAATCAAGCAATACTCCTTGAGCCTGATACACAATCAAAATTGGGAGGGGAATAAAAATGATTCAGGAACAACTGGTGGATCTACCGGTAGATGAAAGAAGTGCTGAAAAAATAGCATACAATTGGATTAAAGGCAATATTGGCAATATACCTCATGTAGGAACTCCAACAATACAAGGTGAAATATGGAGTGTGCCAGTTCATGTTAACTATCCTCGAATTTTCAAGGATATCTCTACAGACCGACCACAAAAGGTCAGATTTATGAATTTCAAAAATCTCGGTGAGATAAAAATTAATGCAAATAAAGGTTTAATTATAGACAAACCGACATTTTATGATATTACCCATAAAATCAACGATAATCTTAATTTTGTACAGAGAACCGTTCAAAAAGCTCTTGTGAAAGTTGGTGCCAATAAATTTGCAGAATTGCCTTTTTCTTCTCATATGCATTCACCAATGCTCGATATTTTATCTTGGATACTAGTCAATGATAGAATTGATCTATCAATTGATTTTGAACAAATAAATGAAGATGAACGTAATAAATATTATCAAAATATAGAATTACTTATTAAATATGGATTGCTTGAAATGGAAGGAGATATTCTAATTCCAGGCAATTATTTAATTGAAATTGAATCAAAAGATAATCAGTATCATGAGAAATTATCAAAAGCACTTTCATTTTTTTTCGAGCAAGGTTACGAAGAAATCGAAAGTATTTTTCAAGTAATTGGTCCACATTTAACAATATCCAGCATCTGCTACGAACAATCGTTTGAATTTGGTTCTGTTATACCGCTTAATTATTCCGAAATAGAATCCGCATTTATGAAAACTTATAGAGCTGAGATTAAAAGGATTAAACTTCCAAGATATTTAGTACAGCTGGAAGCTGTAGACATACTTGAAAGCAAAACCATTGCAGGTATAGTTTCATGGTCTGCAAATAACAATTTATTTAACAAAATGTGTTCTGAAAGAGAAGTTCTTGAACCTATCACCGCTTTAATTGAAGCTTAAAAAAAATCACATTCTGTATTTTTGAGATGATATGCCATATACAAGTTTAATAGGGTCGAATACAGCAATTTTCAGGATTATTCATGTTCCAAAGCTAATCTGATAAAAATTAATGCGGTTAACCATACTATTGAATTGGGCCACAGAATTACATCTGCACCCCCTTCCATTGAACATAATTAAAATAACAAGTGTGTACATTGTAGGTATTAACACATGTGGAGCAAGATACTAAGCAAGTTCAAAAAACATCCTGCGCAGGAAAAGGTCGTCAAGCTCCTGCTTGAGCGAGGCTTCCAGGTCAATGGGCAGGGGCGTGTGGTCTCAGGCAATATCGAACTGCCTCATACCCAGGTTGCCAGGGAGATCGGTGTTGACAGGAGAGTGGTGGATTCCACATGCGAGGTTATATTATCTGATGAGACCCTGACCAGCATATTCCAAAATGTTTATACGATCCCCTTCCTGAAAGATGTGGCACCTGCGTTAGGTCTTGGTGTCATTGTAGTAACACCGGGCGATGCTTCCAGGACAGGTATACTTGGCCAGGTAGCCACAGCAGTGGCAGAACACGGTTTAAGTATCAGGCAAGCAGTTACTGAAGACCCATATCTGACCGAAAATCCGTTGCTTACTATAATAACGGATGACAATATACCTGGCGACCTGATAGATGAACTAAAGAAAGTGCCAGGGGTAAAAGGGGTTACTATTTACTGAACATAGGGTCAGATGAACCAACCGGACTTTCAAAGATGTAGTTTAGTAAAACTAAGCGTGTGAAAAAAAAAGAAAAGTAAGGCTGGTTAGTATCCAGCCTTTAGTAAAGTAAGTTATACCGGATCTGCTTAACCGAACAGTGCGCCCAGTCCTTCCATTCCGCTCTCTTCAGCCTCTTCCTCTTCTTCAGCTGCGGCCTCTTCGACTGCTGCCGGGGCTTCCTCAGCTGCTGCAACAGGTGCTGCTGCTCCGGCTGCCGGGGCTGCAAAAGCGGCTTTCTCGATTGCTTCCTGGATGTCGACGCCTTCAAGTGATGCCACCAGGGCTTTCACTCTTGTTGCATCCACATCGACATCTGCGGCCTGCAAGATACCTGTTATTGCGTCTTCTGTTACGTCTTTACCTGCATTGTGCAGTAAAAGTGCTGCATAAACATATTCCATTTCTTATCACCTTTTATCAATTGTTAACTATAATTAATTCTTTTCATCATCCGAACAGGGCACCAAGACCCTCTGCTGCTGTGTCTTCAGTTTCTTCTTCAGCAGCCTCTTCTTCTGCTTCCTCAGCAGTCTTCTCCTCTTCAGGCTCGACCTCAATCTGGCTCACTGCAGCCTGGGCACCCATCTTTGCTTTCAGGTCATCGTCCAGGGCTTCATCCGATACCAGACCTGCCAGTGCCATTACATGACCCTGGGCTTTGGATAGCAAAATATCCATTACTTCAGGTTCATATATTACTGAATTTACTGCCAGATTCCTTGACTCAGATGCTGCCTTTGCAAGCAGTGCCTGAATAGTGGTCCTGGTCGGGTATGCCGAATTGACTGCCAGGTTGAACGCATGACTGGCTGCTGTCGTGAAGTCAAGTAAGACTTTGCCTTCATCGATGGCAAGCTTTGATGCATCGAACAACATGCCGTCCTCGAAGGTGCCTCTCAGGACCAGGCCCAGTTCAAGTGGATATATCTCAAGACGGGTCAGCATAGCTGCCAGTTTCTGCGAGACAACCTCACCTTCTTTAGCGACCACTTTTGTTTCCCGTATGACCACTTTCCCGCCTTCAATGGCTGCGGGAATTCCTGCAGATTGCAGTTCACCTATAATAGGCCCTGGCGGGAATGGGGTTGGTCCCTTTTCAACAGTAATATCCTTTGGCGACTTCATACCACCCTTGATAGGGGCTGGAGTTTTACTTGATTCGAGAAGTTTGAATAATTTGAACGAATTATCGTTTGAGAATATTAAACCCGTTTCATAATCAAGATAATCCTTTAAAGGTTTAATATCTTCAGAAGATTCATCCAATGCTCTTGTTATCAGTGAGTTTTTGCTGACCTTGATCAACACCGAATCCCTGATACTTGAACGCATCTGCTGGAACTGCTTAGATGGCAGTCCGTGGATGCCGATCAGTCCAACCACCGGGTAATCCCTTATATTGGATTTAATATCCCTGATCTCATCTTTCTTCCACTTGGGTATGTGCATGCTGTGGTGTTCTTCGTTCATTTAGATCACCTTCACTACAGGCCCCATTGTGGTCTTGACATAGATGGATTTGATATTCTGCTTGCCACTTACCAGCGTGTGCTCGATCCTGGATACGACTGTCTCGATGTTCTGGGCCAGTGCTTCAGGTTCCATATCCCTGCGTCCCACTGGAAGATGGAATGAAAGTCGATCCTTACTGCGCACCCTGATTGCGTTCATAGCTTTATTGACTATATCCTCAATGTTCTTATCAGGAGTCAACGGCTCTGGCATCTTGCCTCTTGGTCCCAGGATAGGTCCCAATGCCTTTGCAATGGAAGGCATGTAAGCAACTTCTGATATGAAAAAATCAACATTATTGGCCAGTTCCCGCGCTTTACTCTTATCATCCCCCAGACCTTCGATCTCTTCCGGATCTAATATCATCTTTGCTCCAGCACTTGTCGCCCTCTGGGCAATATCACCTTTAGCAAAAACAGCGATCGTAATTGATTTTCCCAGGCCGCTGGGAAGGATGATCTCTTCATCCACACGGTTCTCAGGCTTGCTCATATCAACATTTTTAAGGTTAATAGCAAGGTCCACGCTTTCTGAAAACTTGCGCTCTGGCGCCTGCTCAAGCGCCTGTTTTACTGATTCTAATATATCTTCAAATGTCATATAATCCTCCCGTAGTATTTACCTGCGCAAACGACCACTTGATCTTCTACGGTTGTGTAAGAATTCCTTTTACTGTGTGATAAGTATTTTAAATTATCGGTTGTCAGGGATCAGGCTTCCAGCTTATCCTTAAACTTGCCTGCCTTTACCGCCATCTGTGCTTCCCTTGGGTCCATGTCTTCTACAGTCACACCCATGGGTACACAGGAACCGATTATCTCATTAACAGCCGATTCAAAATTCCTGGACAACAGACCATCACGTTTCATCCTGGCAACCTTAGCTGCCTGTTCAATTGTCAGGTTACCTACATTCTCGGTCCCGGCATTACCCGAACCTTTCTCCAGCCCTAATTCCTTCAATATCAATGCAGAGGTAGGAGGTGTTCCAATCTCAATATTGTAATTCTTTTTATCATCAAAGATTATTTTCACCGGAACCTGCATTCCGTTAAAGTCCGCAGTCTTCTCATTGATACTATCTACAATTTCCTTGATATTCACGCCAAGCGGTCCCAGGGCAGGACCCAATGGAGGACCGGGATTTGCATGTCCGCCCGGTACTAATGCTTCTATTATATCTCCCATTTTTTATTCCTCTGGTTATTATTTGAATAAATGATCTCGTCAATTCTATTTTTACTCTTCCCGTTTCAGTACCCTCACATTGTCACCGCGAACAGTGATAGGGATAGGTACCATAGCCTCAAAGAGTTCCACTGTAATTTCTTCATGTGTTTCGTCCACTCTCTTGACCCTTGCTTTCTCGCCTTTAAAGGGACCTGAGATCAGTTCGACTATACTTCCTTCCGTGATCCCTACAACAGCAGTCTTCGGGGTCAGGAAATGTTCAACCTCTTTGAGTGTAGATGCTCCCCGTATCAAACTACGGGCATGTGGCAGGGTCTGGATTGCCACTTCTATTACATCAGGGGATTTTGCTTCTACCAGTATATATCCCTTCAACTCATCGGGTGCGAGGATGGCCGATATTTCCAGATTCTCTTTTTTTGCCATCATTGCGATGAGATTTGCTACCGAACGCTCCTGGTTGGCAGTGGTCTTCACCACATATATTTCAGTATCTCCGATTGTATCCTCATTCATGTGACGGTTCACTTAGCCCCATAATGTATAGTTAATATAATAAACTTTGCTTGACTCACACCATTTTAGGAATCTCAGTAAGGAAGAAATAGATAATAAATCCCATAACCCCGATGATTAAAATGCCTGCACCTGCTACTTTTGCAATTGTAATGAATTCTTCTCTTGTAGGTTTGCGGGTAAGCCTGAGTATACGGGTGTATTCACTGAACTTTAACGGTATCATCGGAGTCTTTGCAGGTTCTTTTGCCAATAGATTTCACATCCCATATATGGAACAATTGCTGTATCATTTAGATAAAACAAGTCCACAGTATGATTAAAGATTAAAATACCTTTCGATTGACAGGAATTTCCTGCCAATCAAAACATGCGATCATTTCACGAAATCAATGCCGTAACGACTGGTAATGTTCCGGGCGTTGCCCTTACCATATATCTGTGCAGATTTCACGCCTGTGACCACAAGCATGGTACGTATGGAATGTTCAAGTTCAGGATCGATCTGGGCACCCCAGATCAACCTGGCTTCGGGGTCGATCTTGCCGTAGACCTCCTCAACCACACTCTCGGCTTCAGCTATGGTCATATCGGGTCCGCCAACAACATTGACAAGTGCTGATGTCGCACCTGATATGTCAACATCCAATAGGGGACTGCGCAGCGCTTTTTGTACAGATTCGGCAGCCTTATCCTCGTTGTCAGACTCCCCGAGCCCGATCATGGCAACTCCGCCCTTCTGCATTACTGTTCTCACATCTGCAAAGTCCAGGTTGACCAGTCCGGGCTTGGTAATTAGTTCGGTAATGCCTTTTACAGCACGCATCAACACTTCATCCGATACCTTGAATGCGGCCTGCAAAGGTAACCTTGGTACAACTTCGAGAAGCTTGTCATTAGGAACTACGATAACCGTATCTGCCACATCACGGAGACGTTCAAGACCTGCTTCGGCGTTATTGCGCCTGATAGCCCCTTCAACACTGAACGGCAGTGTGACCACTGCTATTGTCAGTGCACCCTCGGCCCTGGCAGCTTCTGCCACAACAGGTGCCGAACCGGTCCCGGTACCGCCACCTAATCCGCAGGTGATAAAAACCATGTCAGCCCCTTCAACGGCTGCCCGTATTTCGTTATCGCTCTCCTTTGCAGCATCTTCCCCGATCTGCGGCAGGCTGCCTGCACCCAGTCCCTTGGTCTTCTTCTGGCCGATCAGTATCTTGCGTTCGACCATAACATGTAAAAGATGCTGGGCATCTGTATTCAATGCATAGAGCTCTGCCCCGGCTATGCCCTCTTCGGTCATCCTCTGGATAGTATTTGAACCACCGCCTCCACAACCGACTACGCGGATATTCGTCTTTAACTGTTTAAGAACTTCTTCAAGTTCTGAGTCGGTCTGGCCAAGAATGACTTTCGGTCTCATACCCTGTGTCCTTCCTTCCATGTCCGCCCGCGTAATTGCCTCTTTAATGATGGATTCCATCCTTTTATCCCTCAATTTTATTTAATCAATGTATATATTTTTAATACGTATAGGTTTTTCAACAATTTCATATACCATTTCCGGCTTTATTGTCCTGTCATCAACAGTTACTGTCTCTCCCCTTGCCAATGCACCGAACAAAGGCCCGGATGTAATCCCAAGTTCCCTGGCAAGTGTTGGACTGAATTTATTTGTGATGAGGTAAAGTATCCCATCATCCTTTTCATACCGTATATCGTAGTGTTCTTTTAGTATATTAATGCATTCATTTGTGAGTTCTTCTGCAACAAGACGGGCGCAGTCGTCGTCGATTCCAATAATAGTATGGGAGAAAGATCCGTTCGTATGTTCCAGATAAGCAATACTGTATGTATCAAGGAAATCCTGGAGCCTTGAACGGTCAACTTTCTCAGCTTCACACAAGAGTTCAGGGCTAATTTGGGCTACCTTCACTTTGGGACAAACGCAACTCTTACAGGCCGTCTTAATGTCAGATTTGATACTCTCCGTAATCCTTGTCCTTCCTTGAGGACAGATATCATTCACTTTTTTCCTTAACTCCAGGCAGAACTGCCACGGTACCCCGTCCATTTCCCTGATATCGCTCTCACGCAATACATCATACCCCAATCCTACAATGATTTCAATAAGCCGGTTACGCTGCCTGACATTCATGGATTTACGGTCCAGGTATGCGATATCCCCGCATGACCGCTCGAATGCCTGTCCAACGAGTGTTTCGTCCAGGTCGTCCAGTTTATATGTAGGAAAAATATGGCCGAATGCCACACTGGTCTCCTCGATCAACTTGGTCTGCCTGGGTGCGTAATGGTTGCCCCCAAAACCAACTGCCACAGGTACATCCTCATTGTCAAGCATAAGTATTGCATTCGCCACAATACGACCCGCTACAGGGTCCACCCATTCCTGCTTTGAACTGCCTATTTCCACAAAAATGGAAGGCGTTCTTAGATCAGTGGGTCCGTGGTGTGTGCTCTCAAGTGTGACCTCAAAATCCTCATTCTTGGTCAGGCTCTTTAGATTCAGGAAGATGGAGCGCATTGCCTGGGGGGCGGCGGCAGCCAGTTCCATGGGATGTCCTCCAAACTTTGCCTCTTTCGTATTGCCAGTGGGATGCACGGTAAGTATCTGTCTCCCGTCCTTACTGCGGTGCCTGGAAGCAAAGATTATAATATCCGAATCCAACCCACATGCTTCCAATTGTCTGTCCAGCCCGTCCTGGTAGATATGCAGTCCTTCTATTTCCACCAGCCTGAACCTTTTGAACTCAAAGGCTGCAGTGACCTTTTCACAATCAACGTTTATGGGGTTCCAGTCCCTGATCTGTTGCAGCATGTCCCCTATATTCTGGCTGGCAAGGTCCTCGTTAGAAATGATTATGGTTACTTTTTCTTTTTCAGTCTGGATTGATGATATTCCGGATACACCACCTTTTAATAGAAAAACAATTCAATGTGGTATAAAGTATATTAACATTTATCAATCAAAAAAGTCACACCACAAATTATATATGCTATCATCTATATTAATTTTAAATAAATAGGAGGAAGTTTTGTTGGATATGAACCAGATGGACTATATTACAATATTTATTTGGCTATACAATATAGGAGCCGCATTTATAACATTATTCCTGATCATCCAGATACTTCTTATGTCCCGTAAACTAAAATCTGATGTAATAAGGGCACGTCTGTTCCTGAACACAGAACTCATTAATAAGACATGGACATACATTTCCATAGCCGGGGCTTCATTTGCAATTAATGCTGTGGCCGGATTTGCGAAATTCAGTATGGGCATACAGACATATTACCTCTGGGAGATCAGTGAAGCCATATTCTTTGCAGCTTTTATTGCAATGATATACCAGTGGTATCAGTTCATAGGCGGACTAATAGTACGGACTGATAATCAAAGTAAATAATCTATTGGATTAGGAATAATGGCACAATATCATTTACAGGTTATTTTCGGGCACTGATTAACAGTGCCTCCCTTAATATCGATTCAATATAATTCCATCGGGTGTTAAGATATAATTATAGCGTCCGATCGCTTTGTCTGTGAACAGGAGATTGTGGATTATGAGTTTTCTCTCTGGTGAATCTAGGTCAAGATCTACCTTAAACTCCATCACTCCGTCCATCATGAACTTTAACCTCTCTATGGTGCGTTCATCTATAGCCGGAGCCAGGGTGAAAAGTGCTACATGTTTCTGGAGCCGGACCCTGCGTGTTATAGTCTCTATCAGCCTGTAGAGTTCATTTAATACTTCATCGGACGTGTACAATAAAAGGCCGGTAAGGGAATCTATTACAATCCTGATCTGGTCTTTTAATAATTTCCTCTTTCCCTCATTGATCAGGCTTGCAATAGTCGCTATGTTCTGTTCAACTTCAACGAACCTGGCAGCTTGCATTTGTTCATCGATATCGACACCACTGATCTCCATTGTAAGGGGATTGACCAGGACCAGGTTTCCTTCATCTTCATATTTTCCTGTATCAAGCCCATGTTGCCTCATCTTTGCCCTCATGTCATAGAGTGGAAGCTGTGTAGAAATATACAGCACTTGTTCACCAAGTTCCAGACCGCATTTGGTGAACTGGATACACATGGACGATTTACCTGCCCCGGTAGGGCCAAGCAGTAGAATATTGGTCTGTTTTGGGAATCCGCCACCGATGATCTGGTCCATGCCAGGTACACCGCTGGGGTCCCTTATGATTTCTGTTATCCCGGGAATACTGACCACCTGTTGGGGTATCTGGTATTAAAGTATAAATCTATTTTTATTTACTAAACTCCAAAATGATTGATAGGATTATGTACTCCGGGCGCAGCGAGGATTTTCTCATGGTCCCGTCTTTGTTTCATCGAGAGTGCAGCATATAACACATTTTGTGTTACCTTATTCAAAGACGTTCATTGTTGTAAGTTTCATATGTATCACTCCCTTCTGGGCAGTTAATTTTGCCGCCAGATTTACCAGATGTTCTCCTTCTCCACGCAGGACCAGAACACGCATATAATAATCGCCGTTTAGATGGACCCTCAATGAAGATAGGAATATTTCATTTGACTCAAATAAAATGTTTTCAATCGTGGCAGGTAAACCTTTCTTCACCGGATTGTAGACGATTTCAAATATTCCGACCCGTTCACCTTTAACGTCATTCATCCATTCATGATGGCGGATATATCTCCGGAGGGCGTCCCTGATGGCATCTGATCTTGAGGAGTGGCCATTATTAAAAATTGATTCGTCTAATTGTGCCAATAGATCGTTTGGGAGTGTTATGCCGATCCTGGCTAAATCTTCTCTCAACCAGATGCTCCACATATTTAAATTGGGTGGAAAACGCAGAGAGAAGAGGAGAAACCCTCTGCATTTTTCATTTGCACTGCAGATGTATTTATGGAGGATGATAGTTTTCTCAGGTGACTGAACTTATTCACTTGCTTTTATATAGCTTCCATTTTTGATAGTATATAATCTGTAAGATTATGTACTCAAGTTAATCCGACCAAAGGGAGGATTTTCTTGTAACTAGCATCTGCATTTCATGTCATAGGAATTAATTAGTAATAAGTTTTTCTATTTTTGTAACACAAAATAAGATACATTTCAATCTAAATATCGTAGTTACTTATCACACTGCGAACTTTGCAGTGGAAAATGAGCGATCAAGCCAATTCACCACCCCCACATACTGCTCCAGTTCCCCCATAGTCAGCAACACAGGATTATCGTTTTCCCTGCTTCATTCAACATTTTCATCCGGGCCAGGAACTTGTTTAGGTGTCCCCGGTCCTGCCCGGTGGTGCGGGCGGTATGAGGGGATTTTATCCAGGGATGTGTAAATCCACTCTCTATTCGAGTTGATATAATTTTCAATTATTTGTACCCCTAATTGTGACTGGTCCCAATAAATTAAGAAACTGCTCCATCCGGCCGCAGTTACTTGAGTGCATATTTATAAAGTATATACAGTCAAAAACAGCCAGGCTGGAATAAAAAGTATATCAACGTCGCCATGTTTCAGTTCCAATGTGTCCTTTGTAATTACCACACCGTATTTGCTATTGAACTTATTCATGAATTTTATGAGTCCTTTGATATCAGTCGGGTTGTTGCGGTATTTAATCTCCACCGGAACAATTGTCTGGTCTTTTATGATAATGTCGACTTCATATTGTCTCCGCCAAAAATAACCGGCATTTAAGTGGTTAACACAAATATTTTCAATAACCAGGCCCGCATAATCAGCAGAATAAATCTCATCTGTGTGCGTGGTCAGTGCATTCATCAGTGCATGGTCCTGCAAGTAGAATTTCTTTGCTTTTCGTGTACCAGCCAGATAGCTTCCTGTGTAATTTGTCAGCTTTCGTGCAAGGAATGATTCCTGCAGATACATCATGTAATTAGATATGGTCTGTCTGGTCACCTTCAAGGCCCTGGCAAGTTCCTGGTAATCGATAACATGTCCGGACTGATGTGCGGTAATCTTCAACAGTTCCATCAAGAGGGCAGGTTCCTTGATGTCGAACATTTTGGAAATATCCTGGAATATTATCCTGTCAGTATTGGTCCTGAGATATTTGTGGATCTTTTCAATGGATATTTCATCAAGGATCTCAGGGAAACCACCTTTTATCATGTATTCATTCAGTAGTGTCTCAATGTCATCTTTATACAGGAATAGATCAGCTTTTCTTGTTTCAAATGTTTTGAAATCAAACTCATCCACAACACCAGGTAACTGTATCCCCTTCATCTGAAGAAAATCCCTGAAGGTAAGAGGCGTCAGTACAAATTCATAGAGCCTGCCTACAAGGCTCTCTTTGGCTTTTTTGATCTGCAGGCTTGCCGAGCCTGAGACAAAGAACTTTATTTTTGGGTACAGGTCATAATATCTCTTTACCACTGCCTCCCAATTTTCGACATATTGTACTTCGTCTATGAATATGTATATCTGCTCACTACTCAGGATGGGAGTGACTTTTTGGTAATTCTCAAGCACTTCGTCAATGATATCGGGTTGTGTAGCCAGTACCTCATCGAAGGAAAAATAGAGTATGTTCTTAGGATTCACACCGCTGTTTATCAGATGCTCGATAAACTGGTACATCAGTGTGGTTTTTCCGGTCCGCCGCAGCCCTGTTATACCTATTATCTGCCTGTCGGGCAGGTATTTCTGGATGTCATTAAAAAGGGGTCTGCGCGTCTCTTTTGCA
This sequence comes from uncultured Methanosarcinales archaeon, assembly GCA_965370445.1. Lineage (GTDB taxonomy): Archaea > Halobacteriota > Methanosarcinia > Methanosarcinales > Methanocomedenaceae > Methanocomedens_A. Next base: position 9,413 of record CBDUUM010000003.1, on the reverse strand, counting down.
TATTCTTTCCTGACATGTCCGGTCTTCCACCATTCATTGAATTGTACCATCAAGGAGGGAATGTCCATGAGATGTTAGTTTGTTTTTTAATAAATATAATAGTTGTGGTTAACACAAAATTAGAAAATGTGTTAGTTGTAGTTAACACAAATATTGTTTTTAGAAATATATTGGCAGAATTTTTTCATTTATAATTGCCGAAACTGGCAGGAGCAGGGCCGAACTGGTGTAGGTCGATATGGTGGGGCAGGCGAATAATATGTTCTGGTTGCTGATGAATGAACTGCAGGATGGGGACGGGGGCGTTGATCTGGGTGCTGTGTATAGCAGGTGGTGTGGGGTATGAGAGGATTTTATCCAGGGATGTGTTAATCCACTCTCTATTCAAGTTGATATGATGTTTAATTATTTGCGAAATAAATTAAGTAACTGCTCCCTTCGGTCGCAGTTACTAAAGTACATATTTATAAAATATATACAGTAAAACTTTCAAATATATTTACTAAACTCATCAGGATCTACTTTTGCTAATTTTAATAGTCCTTTTAATGTGCCGATTTTTATTTCATCGTGCATAGGTATTACAGTGCCAACTTTACCTTCTGGAGTCACTTTTGAAAGTCGTACATGACTACCAGATTTACCTCTAATTTCAAATCCAAATTTATTACATAGAATTTTAACAGCTGCTTTCCCGGATACTTTCCTAAGCTTCGGCAATAGAAGCAACCTCAAAGGTAGTTATAATAGATTTGACTTCATTCTCAACCGGAAACTCTTCTAAATACAATTCAGTGGCTTCCTTAAGATTATCTACTGCTTCTTCTACAGTCCTTCCTTGGCTAAAAGTCCCAACTTCAGGGCATTCTGCTACATACATATCCTCATCCTTATGCAAAACAGCTGTGAATATTTTTAATTTTACCATGCTGCAATATTTGATTTACTACTATTTCTTTATTTTCAATCTACCCAGATGCGAATCCAACTTCGCCCCTCCCCCACATACCGCTCCAGCTCCCCCACAGTCAGCAGCACCGGAATATCCCGCCCCCCCTCTCGCACATCATTACACGCCCGGGCCAGCAGATGCGGCTCAATGGACGCCTCCTCAAGAAAATCAGGCTGGGAAAACACCTCCCTGGTACCGGCATCCATCAATATCCCTCCGTCCTTCATCACAATGGTCCTGCTCGCATATTCTGCCAACACACCCATATCGTGGCTTATCAGGATTATCGTTTTTCCAGCTTCGTTCAACATTTTCATTTGGGCCAGGAACTTGTTCAGGTGTCCCCGGTCCTGCCCGGTAGTAGGTTCATCCAGCACAATAATACCAGGTTCCATGGACAATATGGAAGCAACCGCCAGCCTCTGCCTCTGGCCCCGGCTCAGTGAGTGCGGGTGCCGGTCGCGGTAAACTGATAGTTCCATCATTTCAAAGGCCAGGTCTATTCCAAAATCACCATATACATTCAAGAATATTTGTCCTATGAATGAGTGAATTAACTGCACAGAAAATTATTGAAATTCATAACGAAGTTATTGATAAATATGGAGGAACAATCGGAATTTTAAATATTGGAAGTATCGAATATCTTATTTATTTGCTGAAAAAAGAAAACGATGTTTATATTAATGCATCATCGGTGCTGCATAATATAATCACTAGTCACCCATTTATGGATGGCAATAAAAGAACAGGATTCCAAGTTGCAGATCTTTTACTTAGGCAAGAAGGAATCCATATTCATGCAAATGATGAAAAGATTCTTCATGCACTTGTTAAAATAGCAGAATATAAATGTTCAGTTAAAAAAATTGAAAAATGGTTAAGAGAAAAAGTACGCCCGCTACATTCTTGCTAATTGTTTCATAAGCTTGTTGTTATGGCGCATGCTATCTTCAAGGTGTCTTTTTTCTTCACTAGTAAGTACACCTGATTTTTTATCTGTTGGCGCTTGATCACGGGACTTAATTTTTATCAATATAATCAATTCCTATTTTCAGTAAGTGTTATAATTATTTATCTTTTGCTCTTGAAATGGGTTTGAATATCAGAATCCTCTCCATATACACGATTGTGATGCTACGCTTTTACAAAGCGTGGTCGTTGAATTTCAATCAACAAAACAATATCAATATTCACAAAAACCCAATCTTTGCGCCATTAGCACCTTCAGCAACGATGCAAAAAAACAAATCCCACCCCCGCCTCTACCCAACATACCGCTCCAGTTCCCCCACAGTCAGCAGCACCGGAATATCTCCCCCCGCCCCTCGCACATCATTACACGCCCTGGCCAGCAGATGCGGCTCTATGGACGCCTCCTCAAGAATATCAGGTCTTGAAAACACCTCCCTGGTACTGGCATCCATCAATATCCCCCCATCTTTCATCACAATGGTCCTGCTGGCATATTCTGCAACCACACCCATGTCGTGGCTTATCAGGATTATCGTTTTTCCAGCCTCGTTCAACATTTTCATCCGGGCCAGGAACTTGTTCAGATGTCCCCGGTCCTGCCCGGTAGTAGGTTCATCCAGCACGATAATACCAGGCTCCATGGACAATATGGAAGCAACCGCCAGCCTCTGCCTCTGGCCCCGGCTCAGTGAGTGCGGGTGCCGGTCGCGGTAAACTGAAAGTTCCATCATTTCCAGGGCCTGATCCACCCTTTTCTCAATATCATCAGGTCTTGACTGCCTGTTCTTCAGCCCGAAAGCCACCTCATCATGCACACTATCAGTAAATAACTGGTAATCGGGATTCTGGAACAGGTACCCCACAACCTGGGCCTGTTCTGCCACACCCCGTTTTCGAATATCCTGCCCGTCTATCAGTATTCGCCCCACCGTTGGCCTGTTAAGTCCTATCAGGCAGCTCAACAGGGTGGTCTTTCCTGAGCCGTTGGGCCCGATCAGGGCCACAAATTCACCCCGTCTAATTTCCAGGTTCACACCCTTCAATGCCTGGTTGCCGTCATGGTAACCAAATTCGACATTCTCAAATGCCACCTGGGGCGGACCCCTGGCCAGATGGGATGTAGCTGGCAGGTCTTTGAAAGAGCCGTCCAGACTGCCCAGGCCAGATACAATTTCCTGGTAGGATGGTCTTACCCCCAGCAAACTGGAAATGCCCATCAACTGGGGCAGATGAATGCCAATTTCCTCCAGTACATCAAGGTTCCGGCTGAAAATGTCACAGGTATTACCATCCAGGATTATCCTGCCCTTGTCCATCACTACCGACCTGTCTGCAAGCCCCATCACCTCATCGATCTTATGCTCTATCAGGATTATTGTGATCTTCCTATCCCGGTTCAGGTGTTTCAAGGTCTCAAATACCTCTTTCGTACCTGCAGGGTCAAGGTCTGAGGTGGGTTCATCAAGCACCAGTATTTTGGGTTCCATAGCAAGGTTGCCTGCAATGGCTGTTCGCTGCTTCTCACCCCCGGACAGCGTGAAAGTGAACCTATCCTTTAAGTCCTTCAATCCCACCGTTTCCAGGGAGTGCTTCACTCGTGCACGTATCCCTTCTCTTTCAATTCCCAGGTTCTCGGGGCCAAAAGCAACATCTTCCTCCACTGTCAGCCCGAACAACTGGGTATCAGGGTTCTGGAACACCAGTCCGACATCGGTGGATAACTGGTAGACCTTATGGTCCCTTACATTTTTTTTGTTTATGAATATCTCACCATTGAGGTCTCCGCCTGCAACTTTGGGAATTATACCATTCAAGCACTGGACAAGAGTTGATTTCCCGCAACCGCTGGGCCCAAGCAAGAGTATGAACTCGCCCTCTTCGACTGTCAGGTTGATATTATCAAGTGCTGCATCTTCAGAATCAGGATAATAATAAGTAAGATTTTCAATTGATATCATTTCTATTTCTATCCAACCGAATAACACCAATTAAGTATAAATAACATAGCCTTATATTTGCTGTAATACGTCTACGTAACATCGTTATAATTTTGGTGGTTTTTTGCGGGGAATATTCCGTTATGAACAAAAGGAGACAATAATCCACAGCATTGATCCAAGGGTCAAGTTAATATGGGTATTTAGTGTCTCCACCCTGACCATCACAGCCGGTGTACCCTGGGTATTGCTGGCGATATTCCTGTCAACCCTACCTTTTTGGGCACTGTTACGCCCTTCCAGTGAGAAGATCAAATCCATTGCGTTCGTACTGTTTACGATGGTATTCGGGTTTATGATCTCCCAGTCATTATTCTATTACTGGGGTGAAACACCCACATTTACCATAATCCCGGCACACTTCCCTGTAATTGGACCCATTACAGGTGGGATCCATGTATATATGGAAGGTGCCGTGTATGGTTTCATCCAGTCATTCCGGTTCATGGCATCGGTAAGTGCCGCCCTCCTGCTTGTGGCTACCACCCATCCAAGTGAGCTCATTGCAGGTCTTGTACGTTTTATCCGGATAGGTAAGAGACACTTTGGTTTTCCAAGCGAGATCGCTTTTATGGTATCTTCGGCAGTAAGTTTTGCTCCTTCCATGATAGAGGAAAGCCTCATAACCATAAATGCCATGCAGGTACGGGGCCTTAAGATGAAGGGTATCACCAACAAGATAATCGCATTAAAATACCTTTTTTTCCCGCTGGTCATCAATATTTTAAGAACAGGCAGGCAGATGGCTATCGCTGCCGATTCAAGGGCCTTCAGGGCAACAAAGCACAGGACATATATGAATGAACTAAAACTGGGTCGCCCGGATTATATTTTTCTCTCATATATCTTTGTATTCATGAGTACCGGGTTATATCTCAGTTTTATAGGTTATGGCGGCACAGTGCCGGGGATATAATATGAAGGGAATTGCTATTTTCATTTTCATCCTGTTGCTGGTACCCCTGGCCTCAGCCGGTGAATGGCGGGGCGATGGCACGCCGCTGTATGTTATAGCCGAGGGCAGAATCCATGGTGGGGTATACGTGGGTGGCGGTCACGGCCTGACTTATGAAGACCCCTATGTGGAATACTTTGACCTGCCCGGTAACATTGAATATGCCCGTCTGTATGTACCTGTGTGGAATTATAACGAAGGCGACTGGATCGAGGTCAGCATCAATGGAAAAAGCCTGGGTAAAACAAGCGAACCTGATTATGTGGCTGCATGGGGGATTTGCGATTACGCCTTAAATGTCACCGATGAATTGTCACCAGGGATGAACACTGTATCGGTAAGCTATCATAACACAAACGGTGCGCCGTACAGCCTTGTCCTGGTGGCAGTGTATAATGATACTACTATGCCACAAACCCGGTTCTGGATTGCCGAAGGGAACCATGCCCTCTCCCAAACGTCCAAAATAGACCATGCTGAGGTAATATTCAAGGGTGATATCCCCAAAGGGACAACAAATGCCACACTGTGGACAATGATGATCGCAGGTAATGAGGGTGAGATCGACAAGTTATATTTCAATTCTAATCTGCTGGGTGAAGATGTTGGCAGGAGAAAGTCCGGTGCGTACTTTGACCTGGACAGCTGGGATGTCACAGAGTTTGTTGGAACTACCAACAATTCAGTCTTCTTTGAGCGTGGCGGGGAAACATATATCCATCCTTTTAATGCAGTTCTTTCGGTAGAATTCATGGAAGACCAGGGAGACGATTACATTGAGATCCACCCAATGGCCGAATCAGAAGGAGAAAATTTACCCCGAGCAGTTGTTGTGGTCTTGGTTATTTCAATGTTATTCCTGATATACAGGATAAGGAGTAAAAAATGAAGTGGATAGCCATTCTCATGTTACTGATTTTTTTCTTACCGCAATTAGCAGCGGCCGAACTTGAGATCGGCATGGACATACCCTTGAAGAATAAGGAAATCTACCAGGAAAACAGACTGGTTGCCGGTGTATCATGGTATGAAAGGGGCCAGGTTGTCCTGACCAATACAGGTGATGAAAACCTGCACAATATCCTGGTATCTGTAGATGTCCCGCTTCAAATGGATATAGAGATCCCTGTACAGGCAATGAAAAACATCAGTGCTGATAATAACACTGTAACAGCCAGGATCGGGGAGTTAGGGCCAGGGGAATCCATATCCTTTATTTTCAGTGTAAAGCCGCCCGAATCGATCGAATTCAAGAAAAAGGGAAGTTTTGCAATATCAGCCAGCTACGAGGACAGTACAGGCACCCATTCCACCAGCTATACCCATGTTGTTGAGGTTGTTCCTCCACCTTCATGGATAACCTACGGCACTGTGCTGGCAAGTATATGTATCATTTTACTGGCCTTTTTAATTGCCTGGAAGTTCAATGTGCTTGAGCAGTTCACGACCATTGACCTTATCACCATAGCCCTCCTGGCTGGCCTTATCGGTGTTGTTTTCAGGTGGTTCTGGCAGACCTTCAACGACCTGCTTGGTCCCCTTGGCGGACTGCTGTTCACCATACCCACGGCTGTGTTGATGATAATCGCACTCCAGATTGTAAGAAAGCCGGGTACTGCAACGCTGCTGTTCACAGTTGTCGAACTTGTAGCGCTTGTGGTGTGGGGCTCCAATATCACTGTATGGATGGGGTGGTATATGACAGAAGGCATAATCGTGGATATTCTGGTATTATTATTTAAGAAAGATTATGCAGACAGGCGGAGCACGGCTATAATCTACGCTGTGACAAGGAGTGCATACGCTTACTGGATGTTCTATTTCTTTTTTGCGCCTGCCGTATGGAAGGTATATTATGCCCCCTGGTATGCCTGGGGGGAGGTGGGTATTGCCGCCATCGGCGGTCTGATAGGAGGGGCTATAGGATACGATATTGCTAAAAAAGTGAGAGGAGCTATGATATAATGCAACCTGAAAAGTTAAAGATAAAACTTGAACACTGGGCTGAGCATAATAGCAGCCATGCAGCCGGCTTTCGAAAGCAAGCACAAGAGGCTGGAGAGATGGGACAACAGGATATTGAAGCAGAACTGTTACTGGCTGCAGAGGCTATGGACATGGCGGGCAGCCATCTTCAAAGGGCAATAGAAATATTGGGAGATACACAGGATTGAGTTGGTAACTTTTTGTTAGCTGCCACAACAATCAGAGAATATCCAGCAATGAAGTGAAAGATTATGAAGAAGATTTTAATTATTCTAATGCTGTTCATATTCATTCCGGCAGTCCAGGCGAGCTATTCATATGACGGCATACCGTTTACAATCGCTTCACAGGGTACGGTTAATGGTGGAGTATATATCGACGGCGGTCACGGCCTGGGATTCCCGCCTTACTCCCAGGAATTTGATGTGCCGGATGGCCATATCAGGTGGTCACGCCTGTATGTCGGTATCTGGGGCGGCAAGGAAGAGTATGAAGGGTGGGTCCAGGTTGACATGAACGGCAAAAGCATGGATAAAGTACCGCTGCTGGGTATTAATGATGACAGCTCAAACGTGTACTGTTCAGGCCATGGGGTTTACTGGGTACATTATGATGTAACTGATATTGTGATAAACCGTGAGAATACAGTGATTATTGAAACAAGCCAGGGAGAACCCGGTAATAAACTTGACGGCAGGGTGTACGGCGCCGTGCTTGCCGCAGTCTATGAAGATAAGGATGCACCCGAGATCACCTATGAGATATATGATGGGAATGTGAATCTCCATAGTGGGGGATGGAGTGGAAATCAGGACAATATGAATTATGAGACGTCTATATTTTTCAATGATATGCAGAACCAGAATAGTCCGGACGGAGCAGATCTCACAGTGGTCTACCTAACAAGTTCAAAGGGCCTGCCTGATTATCTGCTATTTAATGGAAACCAGCTTGGGACCACACCTCAATATCTACTTGATATGGGATACCAGGTCGGAGTTACGGATATTGCCAATGAGGTGAGTGGTGATGCAAGTTCCGGTTCAGGCATTCGGAGCAGTTATTTTGATATTGAACGCTTCGATGTGCTCGAATATACACAGACAGATAATGTCCTTACATTCCTTATGGGACGTGACCTGGATGGAGATGGAGAGATCAGAGAAGATGAAGGTGAAGACTATCTGCACCCGGTTATCACGTCGCTGGTATTGAAGCACAGGACAGATACCAATCCCGGACCAGATCTATCAATAGAAGTTGAGATCGATGAAATTAGTCTTATTGAGGAAAATGATGTTGAGATACCGGTGGTGATAGGTAATCCGGGTGGACTGCATGAAGGTTTGGTCAGGATCAGGCTGAATGTTGACGGCAGTGAGGCTTCAACGACAGAAGTGTATATGGATGCCAGCGGTGTTATCAGGTCAACGATCAACTGGCATGCAACGGCAGGAGTCCATCTACTGGAGATAATAGTGGATCCGGAAGATGCTGTGCAGGAATCGAATGAAAATAACAATGTCTATGAGGCAGAAGTAGATGTCAATACCAGACCCGACTTGTCGATCTCCATAGGAGAACCCAGAAAGACAGAAACCGAAAACAGCCTGGCAAAAGCATCATCACCGTTATTGATGTTACTGGTTATTGGAAGTCTTAGAAGAAAAAAAGCCTTTTTGATTGCAGTTCTTCTTGTAGCTGCATGTTGTAGCGGGTGTAGCGGACCCATTACCGAAAACAAACAAACAGACTATCAAGTTCCCATAGTCATCGTGAATAATGGGGAGTCACCAGCCAGACAATTTGATATTAACTTATATCTTGATGAAGAAAGGATTACGGCACTGCATATTCAGGAGCTGGACGGCAGTTCTTCAATGGAAGAAGAAATGATGGTAACGGTTGAAGGGGGCGAACATACCCTCAAAGCGATAGTAGACGAGAAGAACTATGTAATTGAATCAGATGAGGAAAATAATGTGGATGAAATGGTATTTAATTTTACTTAGTCTCCTGATAATAGTTATCTTTCCGGCATCGGCATCATATGCCGGAGACAAGCCGCTGACAACTGTTTATCATGATGTACACCCGGGCGGTGTCGAATTTACTCTTGGCAACAGCAAATACAGCGGAGAGATGACGTCAAATGATACCTATACGGTTGACTTTGAAGTTGCTGTTCCGGCCGGTGCAAGTATCAGGTTTGCAAGGGCATATACGTACTGGGTATGGAGTAAAAAAGGCCTGGAAGGAATATATCCGGTGATGAATGCATCAGTTATACATCATGGGTTTGTCAACCCGGTGTCACATAATTCGAGATATACCGATACCAAAGGATTTGCAGCGAGATACGACTTCTTTTCAGGCACAGATGTATATGATCTGAGCGACCGGATACACGAAAATGGCACTTATTCGATATCATTACGGAATTCGGCAGATGATGAGCGGACATTATGTTTACAGGGAATTGGACTGCTGATAATCTATGAATACCAGGACTCGCCAGTTATCGAATACTGGGTCAATGAAGGTTGTG
>CBDUUM010000002.1:0-30070 GCA_965370445.1 uncultured Methanosarcinales archaeon | reverse complement strand
CGGTACAGGCTGCCGTGCTGCCGCTGTTGACCCGTGAAGAACTGATAGGACCTGCAAGGGAGATAGAATCGGCACTTAAGAAAAAGGGCGTGATGGCGGCCTATGATGATTCGGGTACCATTGGCAGGCGTTACCGCAGGAACGATGAGATAGGCACGCCGTATTCGATCACAGTGGATTACGATACGCTGGAGGACGGCACGGTCACCATCCGTGACCGGGACTCCATGAAACAGGTCCGCTCCCCCATTGATACCATCGCAGACACCATACACGACCTGATACACGGCTATGCCAGGTTTGAGGATGCCGGCACCCCGATTGCATAATCCCAATTGTTTAATATTACACTGTTATGTCTGTCATTCTCTCAAAAGAGCTGCTCCGTAAATCCATTCACTTAGCAGGGATGCTCATCCTGGTGTTATATTATTTCACTGACCGTTTTACGGTCCTGTTCTGGCTCATCCCGCTCGTGATCGTGACACTGCAGTTAGAATGGATGAGACTGCAGGGGTCTGTCAGGTATCCGGCAGTCCTCCTGCGCCCATCCGAGGAGCACAAGGTGGCAGGGCATGTCTATTCAATCACTGCGGCCTGTATTGTTATTGCACTGTTCCCGAAAACCATTGCCATAACTGCGCTGACTATGGCGGTCCTGGGTGATTTTTCTTCGGGCATTGCAGGTGCCATGTGGGGTAAAAAAGCCGATGTGAGGCAGATGCGCCTGCCAATAAAACCTGTACCAATTTTGCTGGTAATGCTGCTGGTAAGTTTTTCCACCGGTTACCTTGCTGCCCATGCACCAGGACTGGCACCGCTGCCAGCCTACTCAGTGGCACTGGGCGCCCTTGGTGCGACACTGGCCGACGGCGTACCCTGGCAGATACGCGGGCGCATGCTGGACGATAACCTGACTATACCACTGGTATCTGCATTATTGATGCTGGTATCCTCTGGAATTTAGACGTTTCGCAGTGCTTGGGTGTTTTTAGGAATTTCAAGCAACAAATTATTTAAACTATACCACATAGAATATATTCTATGCGGTATATAATCAAAAGCATCTATCCCGTACAAGAGCGAAGTTCTTTTACTGACAGGGAAGCTGAACTTGCCATGCTTGCCGGAAATAGCGAGAAAATCATAGACGGATCTGGCAAAAACATATGCTTTTTAGGTCTTCGCAGAATTGGCAAAAGTTTGATACTTAAGGAATACATTTCAAGGGAGAAAGATAAACATATCCTTCCGGTTTACATAGACCTTGAGCGCCTGGACACCACACCGGAATTTTTTGCAGTCCAGTATGTAGGCCAGATTTTGCGCTGGTTCCTGGACGACGTAGATATAATCCCTTATCTTGATATTAATGGTCTTGTAAAAAAAGTAGCAGACACTAACAGCAATACGGCTGTAGAAACGGTTCATTCGATATTCGATGAACTCAATAAAGCAAAACCAAATCAGCGCTTGTTACTGGAACTTGCATTTATTTTTCCAGAAAGGTTTGCGAATGAACAGGATATTCATATCATACTTATGCTGGATGAGTTCCAGCGAATACATGAGATTGATAATTTTCCGCAAATACATGACATAATTGGTCTGCTGCGTTCCATAATCCAGACCCAGTCAAGAACTCATTATGTAGTCGCCGGTTCTGCGATAAGGATGCTTGAGAAGGTGTTCGGGGAAGCAGACTCCCCGTTTTTTGCCCAGTTCAGGGTACAAAGAGTGGCATACTTTGAGAAAAAAGCAACTTTTGATCTGGCACAAAAGATAACAGGCATTAGCGATTCAAAGGTCCTTGGGAAGATACATGACCTGACATTCGGGCATCCGTATTACATTTATTCGATCTGCGAGCGCCTGAATGAACTTGGTGAGATGAATGTAAACGGGGCCAGAAAAGCCTTTGCACTTGAAGCGCTGCTTAAAAATGGCAGTATAAATCTTATGTGCAGGTATTTTTTCGAGAACAGCATGTCCAGGGTTCGTGGGGATGCGCTTATGAGGACAATACTTCACCAACTGGCAAAAGAAGATGGGCTAAGGTTGACGGATATCGCACAGTCTATCAAACGGAAGGATGGGGTCACAAGGAACATGCTTGAACGCCTGATAGATATTGACCTGATTGTGAAAGAGGATAAACGCTATTATTTCCGGGACCCGGTCTTACGATACTGGATAATGAATGTTTACGAAGGTGTTGAGTTTGATACCATGCCCGGTAAAAGGGTCATAGAATATATGGTGCGTGACATTGAAGAGAAGTTTGAAAAAGCATCTACTGAACTCGGTATTGCAAAAGAATATGAACTGAAGTATACTCTTGAAAAGTCTCTTGGATTTCATCTTGACAAATATTTAAAAGATGGTATCGAGTTCGATCTGGTAGGCGTAAATGACGATATTGTGCATATCTTCGAGATCAAATGGCGCGCCAAAGAAACAGGTTACAGGGATATTGAGAAATTCATGGCAAAGACCACAGCATCAGAATTTGCAAAACATCCCAGGAAACTTATATTGATAAGCAGGCGCGGGTTTACCAGGCAGGCCACAGAGTATGCCAAAAGCAAGAAAATAATATTGGTTACACAAAATGAGATTCCAGCGATCAAGGAACTAATCGGATAGATCGGGTTGGAAACTATACCACATAGAATATATTCTATCTGGTATAATTCATTTTAAAAATTCTGTAATAGCCCAATAGTGTTCTTCACTCCCAGTGCCACGCCTTCCACCTCGATACCACCATTGCCCTTGGCACCGTCCCCCACAATGTACAGTCCCTTAATGGGCGTGGTATTGCCCAGGTCCGAGCCCGAACCTGCCCGGTTCACAGGCCAGCCGTCCCGGTAGGTCTGGACCATCAGTACCTCATAGTCATCTTTGTGGAATATATCCTCAAGGTCTTTCAGTCCCAGTTCTATCTCAGACTGGATGTCATCGGACTGCAGTGCCTGATGTGACATGATCAGGTGTTTTCCAGGCGGTGCCAGGGACGGGTCGATGTTGGTGACCTCATTGATGCCGTTTACCCGCCTGGCATAAGGTGTGAGCAATACACCGCCATGCCCTATCAGCGGCCTGTTTGCGCCCAGGCATATCTTGATACCTGCCGCTGGTCTGGCCGAATTCAGTCCTACTGTGTATTCTTTGAACTCATCTGTGTCAGGGTGGTCGTATAACTGTGCTGTTAACTGGTGCCCGATATCGCTTATGACCACATCCCCCAGTATTGTCTCGGCGCCAGCCTCCACTCCCACTGCCCTGTTGTCCACTATTTGTATCTGGTCTACCTGACGGTTGGTATGTATTATGCCGCCGCCTGAGAGTATGACCTGCTCCAGGGCATTGATGATGGCACCGCACCCCCCCATAGGTACGCCTGGACCGCCATAGTGACGCATATTGTCAATTATTGCAAGCATTTCCCTGGCAGGTATATTATCACAGCGCATGCTCAATGCCCATCCACAATAAGCATTTGCAAATTTGATGAGCCAGGGGTCCTTTATGAAGGGGAAAAACCAGTCTTTAAAACTTTCATCACCGGGTTTTACGAATCTGGATTTGGCAGTGAGGTAGAACAGTTTCAGTTTGTCAGTCAGGGAAAGGGGGCTAGAGAACTTTTCAAAGGATATGTCCCTGAAACTCCCGTTATCAGGTATCCTGAGCATGGCCGGGGGTGATGAGAGGACTATCTTAACATCAGCCCCTACCTGCCTGAGTATGGATGCCAGCGGGCCCCGGGAGCCGTGAGGTATCATGTGCAAGGCGCCGGATGATAGTTTATAGCCTTTGTAGTCCAGGTTGATGAACCTGCCTCCGATTACGGCCAGACGTTCAAAGACTTCTACCCTGTGTCCTTGGCTGACCAGCCGTGCTGCTGTAAGGAGACCACCCAGGCCGCTGCCTATTATCAAGGCTTTCATGCTTCATCCTCCCTGATGGCACCCAACGGGCAGTATTGTATACAGACACCGCACTGGGTGCAGTTGTCACTGATACTTGCTCTGCCCCATACTGAAATTGCCTCGCTGGGACAAAATACTACACACTGGCCGCATCCTACACAATCTGTGCTGATTCTCATATTATCCAAACCGTTGGAATTGTCTGGAAATTGTCGTTATTGTACCTTAAAGTTGCGCAGGTAATGCTATTTTCTTAATTGTCCGGATGAAAAGAATTATTTACTATAATGGATATGTAAGCCACCTGAGTGCCAAGGTGGCGGAACGGCTACGCAATCGCCTGCAGATATACACATTATCATGTGTTGGCAGTAAGCGGTTTTACTCCGGTTCGAATCCGGACCTTGGCTTATTTTAAAATTTTTTTTGATTATCTTCAACATTGGGTGAGTATCGATTATCCTTGTGCAGATGGATGGTATCCGGGGTATCGGGGGTCTGGCGCAGGGCGTGAGTGGAGTGTAAAAACGCAATTTTCCTTGCAAAAAACATAGCTAATAAATAGATTATATATCCTAAAGAGTAGTAAATACAGTGATACTATGATAAAAGCAGGGATTATCGGAGGTTCGGGCTACACAGGTGGCGAATTGATGCGCCTCATGGCTAACCACCCAGGGGTAGAAGTGGTATGCGTAACCTCACGGCGCCTGGACGGCAGCCCGGTGAGTGACACACACCCGCACCTGAGGGGTTTTACTGACCTGAAGTTCCAAAACCTAAGTGCAGGTGATGTGGCAGGCCAGTGTGATGTGGTCTTTACAGCCGTCCCCCACGGTACTGCCATGGATGTAGTGCCGCCGCTACTGGACACTGGCACAAAGGTCATCGACCTTAGCGCAGACTACCGGCTGCCGGTCAGTGTGTTCGAAAAGACCTACAACCTTAAACACAAAGCACCAAAGGAGGCCGTTTACGGCCTGCCTGAACTGCATCCTGAAGTTGTCGGTGCATCGATGATCGCCAATCCCGGGTGTTATCCAACCGGCGCAATCCTGGCAGCCGCACCATTGACAGCCGCCGGGCTGGTGGAGCGGGTGGTCTTTGACTCCAAGAGTGGAATATCCGGTGCAGGTGCCGAACCGAGTGGGGTATCCCATTACCCGAACATGGCAGAGAACGTGCAGGCGTACAAGCTTACTACCCACCGCCACGGTGTCGAGATGCAGCAGGAACTGGGACGGCTGGATAGTAATACCAGGGTCAGTTTCACGCCGCATGTGGTCCCGTCGGTCAGGGGTATCCTGACCACAGCCCACCTGTTCCTGGAAAATGATATGGATGCGGGGCAAGTTGCCGATATCTACAACCGGTTCTATAAGGACAAACCGTTCATCCGGCTTTTGGATGGTATTCCCATGCTGGGTCCGGTGCGGGGTTCCAATTTCTGCGATATCGGATTTGAGATGGATGCAGAAGGACAGCGGTTGGTAGTGGTATCTGCCATTGACAACCTGGTTAAAGGAGCATCGGGGCAGGCGGTGCAGAACATGAACTTGATGTTCGGACTTGACGAAACAACAGGACTATGGAATCCTGCAACCTTTCCATGAGGAGTGCCAAAAGGAGTGATAATTATGCAGGTAAATGAGATCATGACAAAGAATGTGATATTTTGCAGTCCCGACGACCCGGTCAAACATGCTTCCCGGTTACTCAGGGAGCATAAAGTAGGCGGGATACCAGTGGTACAGGATAAGGAAGTGGCAGGGATGATCACAGAAAGTGATATCCTTAAATTGCTGGAAGTACCGGAAAGGGACAGCCAGCTCTGGCTGCCCAGCCCATTCGAGATCATTGAGGTGCCGCTTAGGGAACTTATCGGATGGGAAGAGGCCAGCCATGCACTGGATGATGTGGGCAACAAAAAGGTCAGCGATGTAATGAGCCATCCCGTGGTCACCGCAGATGTTTCTGAAAGCCTGGAGACTGTAGCATCGAGAATGGTCAAACATAGTGTTGTCAGGATACCGGTGATCAAGGACAGTGAACTGGTTGGTATTGTCACACGCCATGATATTATTGCCGGGCTGGCATTATCAGCTTAGCTTGATGGGAGCTGTTGCAGTTGAAGTTCATAGACGGCGGCATCTGTGCCGTAAAAGGCGTGTCTGCCTGGGGTGTAAAGCAGGATAAGTACGGCCTGGCACTTATAAAGGCAGAAGGCAGCGCAGCAGGCGTGTTCACTCGCAACCGGGTCATAGCCGCACCCCTGATACTTACCAGGGAGCACCTTGAAGGGGGCAGGTTGTCTGCTGTGATAGCAAACAGCGGCAATGCCAATGCATTTACCGGGCAGGAAGGGATAGATGATGCCAGGGACATGGGAAAATTGGCAGCCATTGGTCTGGGCCTGGATGAAAGGACAGTGGCAGTGGCATCCACAGGTGTTATCGGTCACAGGCTTGATCTTGATATTATCAAATCACAGGTAGGAGACGTGACATCGGGTTTGACTGATTTGGCTAAGGGCAGTACAGCCGCTGCCAGTGCCATTATGACCACAGACACTTTTTCCAAGGAGGCGGCAGTTGAACTTCCAGACGGCACACGCATCGGCGGGATTGCAAAAGGCAGCGGCATGATCGCCCCGAATATGGGTACTATGCTGGCTTTTCTATACACCGATGCTGCAATGGATCCAGGTGAGCTGGGAAAGTATCTTCAAGCGGCAGTGGATAAGAGTTTCAATATGGTTGTGGTGGATGGGGATACCAGCACAAATGATATGGCATTGATAACCGCCACCGGGCAAATGGGTCACGCAGTGGGTCACGCAAAGAGCCACAAAGTGAGCCACACAATAGGCCACACAGACCCGGAAGAGTTCGGGCCGGGCCTGGAAGCAGTTTGCACCAAACTTGCCAGGATGATCGCCAGGGACGGTGAAGGTGCCACACGCCTGATCGAGGCAAGGGTCACGGGGGCAGCAAGCGAAAGTGATGCCGTACTGGCTGCAAAGGCCGTTATCAGGTCACCGCTTGTCAAATCCGCAATATTCGGCAGGGACCCAAACTGGGGCAGGGTGGTGGCTGCTGTGGGATACTCGGGTGCGGAAATGGAACCGGACCGTGTCAGTCTGGCATTTGCCAGTGATCACTCATCGGTAATGCTGGTGGAAAAAGGCAGGATCGTCAGCACCTCTGAAGATAGGCTTAAGGAGATCATGGGTTCGGACGAGGTTATTATCAGCACGGACCTGGGGATGGGCAGCGGATGTGCTACGGCCTGGGGATGCGATCTTTCCTATGACTATGTGCGGATCAATGCCGAATATACTACCTGATATGAATTCTGGAATATGTGGCTTCATGTTTACCGTTGTTCTATAACGAAACAATGAAGTTATAATACTAATATTACTTTCCAGATTCAAAGTAGAATACCAATAATTACCGGAGGACATGATATGAGAGTTCTTGTTAGCGATTCATTATCAGAACATGGAATAGAGATACTAGAAAAAGGAACAGAGGTTGACGTAAAAACCGGGATGAGCCCGGAAGAATTGAAGGCATGTATCGGGGAATACGATGCCCTGGTAGTCAGGAGCCAGACCCAGGTGACCGAAGATGTGATCGAGGCTGCTAAAAACCTGAAGATCATAGGCAGGGCCGGCGTGGGTGTGGATAATATCGATGTTGAAGCTGCCACCCAAAGGGGTATTATTGTGATCAATGCCCCGGAAGGTAATATGATCTCCGCTGCCGAGCACACCATAGCTATGATGATGGCCATGTCCAGGAACATCCCGCAGGCAAACCAGTCTATGAAGTTAGGGAAATGGGACCGTAAACTGTTCATGGGCGTTGAGGTACGCGGCAAGACCCTGGGTGTGGTGGGACTTGGACGGATAGGTGCAGAAGTGACCAAGCGCGCACAGGGAATGGAGATGAATATCCTGGCCTATGACCCGTTCATCAGTGAAGAACGGGCTGCTGACCTGGGTGTCAAGCTTACCACTGTGGAGGATATTGTCCTTAATGCGGATTACATCACTGTGCATACACCCCTAACAAAGGATACCAAGAACCTCATCGACAAAGAAGAATTCGAAAAAGCCAGACCTGGGGTCAGGATCATAAACTGCGCCCGAGGCGGGATAATCAATGAAAAAGCGCTGGCTGAAGCTGTGGCCAGTGGTAAAGTGGCAGCCGCCGCCATTGATGTTTTCACAAGCGAGCCGCCAACCGGTTCACCTCTGCTGGAACAGGATAATATTATACTCACGCCACATCTGGGAGCATCCACAAAAGAAGCACAGGTAAATGTGGCTGTAGACGTGGCCGAGCAGATCATCAACTTTAGCCAGGGACTGCCTATCAAGAACGCCATCAATATGCCATATGTGAAAAAGGAAGTAATGGCAGTACTGCAGCCCTACCTGCCGCTGGCAGAAAAGATCGGCAAACTTGCCGCCCAGCTCATGGAAGGAAAATATGAGAGGATCGAGGTATCATACAGCGGTGAGATCGCTGACTGGGATACTGGACCCGTAACCGTAGCCGCCCTCAAGGGGCTGCTTGAGTTCGCGATGGGGTCATCCGTGAACTATGTCAATGCTCCTGTTATCGCCAAAGAGCGAAAGATAAAAGTGGTAGAGAGCAAGTCAAAGACCGCGGAGAGCTACTCCAACCTGATCATGGTGACTATTTCCAATAATGGAAAAGTAAAGACCGTAGGGGGCACTATGGTAGGTACCAATCCCAGGATCGTCCAGATCGATGAGTTCAGCATTGATGTGCTGCCTTTGGGGCATATGATAATCGCTCTCCATGAGGACCATCCGAACATCATCGGCCCATGCTGCATGTTGCTGGGTAATCATGATATCAATATTGCAGGCATGCAGGTCGGCCGCATAAAAGCAGGTGGGACAGCCATTATGGCACTCAATGTGGATTCAGAGGTGAATGAGGAGATATTGAACGAGATAAGGGCTGTGAAAGGTATACTGAATGCGAAGATGGTATATCTTTAAATCGTTCATCCTGTGCTGCAGCCTGGTACTGCTAATACAAACCATATCATTGGCCTGACTGGTGTAAATTGATCAACTGTAATCAACAATCAATAATTATAAATAGTTGAATCCTATACTCTTACATATTATGGAAGTAGTATTTCGTATAATCGGTTCGGAAGAAGATATGTCCAGCCTGAATCCTGAAGAGGAATATATCCACTTCTGTTTCAGACCATCAGAAAAAGAGATATTCGATGCGATCCGCACCTGCCCTAAAATTAAAATAATCCAGCTACCTGTTTCTTATTTCAACACATTATCAAATACAACTAAAACATTAATATCAATGAATAATATTGAAATAAAAGTAGGCAATGTGTGGGGGCACAGGACTGATATTGATACACATAAGACCTTGGATATTTAGGCTGTCAGGTATGCAGATTTTATAATAAAATCTATCATACGTCCGGGTCTATCTATTTACTCCCTTTTAGTACAACCAGTTGTTCAAAAAAGTGCCTGGACTCTGACACAGGTTCCGCAGTCAGGCCCGCATCCTGCATCGATCTGCTAACCTTACTAACACCTGTGAGTGATGAAACCAGCAGGAGCACCCGCCCGCCCTGTGATAGAAGTTCCCCTATTCCTTCAAGAAAACGTGCAATGGTCCTCCTCCCGTTAGGCCCGCCGTCAAGCATCAGGTCATCCCATCCACCCAGACGCTCGTTTTTTGATGTGGGCAGGTAGGGGGGGTTGAACACTATAAGGTCAAAAGTGCCTTTCAACCCTGCGTACAGGTCGGTCCTGACCACAGTTACCCCGTTACCAGCTGCACATCTCACAGCATGGGGATTAAGGTCAGTGGCAACCACCATTGAAGCAATATCACTGGCAAAGACAGACACTATCCCTGAACCGCACCCCACTTCAAGTACCCTGTCACCATTTTGAATATTCTCAAGCAGTGCATCAACAAGCAGGAAACTATCCTCTGCCGGTTCATAGACATGGGATGCCAGTTGTATGGTCTTATCCCTGTAAGTTATCGAAGTCATGTGCCTGCCTGAATCGTGTTTGCCAGTCCGGCCAGTTCTTCGGGGGTCAGGGCTCCGGGGCGCATTTCCAGTATCCCTTGATCTACCTTGTCAAGGTTTTCGGGTGCGATACCCAGTATTGGTGCTGCCTGGCGTAAGGAATTCCTCAACATCTTCCTGCGCTGTCCAAATGCGGCCTTCAGGAACTTTTCGAAAAAACCAATATTATTGACATGGTAGGCCGGTTCCCTGGGCGTGAGTTTCAATATTGCAGACCTGACAGCAGGCCGGGGTTTAAATGCAGAAGGTGGCACCGTTTCCAGCAGTTCGATCCTGGCAAAGTACTGGGCCATCACAGAAAGCCGGCTATAGTCTGGGGTGCCGGGTGAAGCAAGCATGCGGTTTGCGAATTCAAGCTGGTACATAAGGACTGCAAGATCAAAGGAATGCCGCAGCAGCCTGAATGTAATCTTTGATGATATCTGGTAGGGAAGGTTTGCCACCACTTTATTAAAACCGGGCAGCGGGATTTCCAGTGCATCCCCTTGTAGTACCGTAACATTGGAATCCCTGGTAATCTGTGTAAGTCCGGCAGCCAATTGGCGGTCAAGTTCGATGACTATGACCTTGCCTGCTGCTTCCTTAAGTTTTAATGTCAGGTTGCCTGTTCCACCGCCGATCTCAAGTACGGTATCGGCCTCAGTTAATCCGGCATATCCGATAATCCTGTTAAGAACCCGCTGGTCTATGAGAAAATGCTGTCCATGTTTTGGCTTCATTTATGGTGGCGGCTTTTGGCAGGCGTTGTGAAAAGTCGGTATTTGATATTCTCGTCCATTAACTCATCGATGATCCTGTGGACTATCAATTTCTCTGGTGTATGAAGACCTTTAACCCGCTCGACAAGGTTATTGAAGTTCAGGAATTTGCCTTTTTTATGTTCATCTATGATCGCCCACATCAATTTTTTGCCGATACCAGGCAGGAGTTCGAGCATGTGAAGCCTGTTGGTAATTGGATATGCATCATTGAAGAAATCCACATATTTGGACTCGTTCTCAAGTATAATATTTTCCAGGATAAATGGCAGTTCCATCTGTGAACCGTGTGTGAGTTCATCATAAGTGACCCTGCGTTTTACATGGTCGATCACATCCCGGTCCCCTTCGCCAATATATACTCTATCCTGCGTCATGGGAACAATGTCATCTTTAAGCATCAATTCCATTAGTACAAAGTGTGAATCACCTACAGCCTGCACCAGTGGTTTTTTTTGGTACACAGGCCTGTTATCTTGCGGACTTCCATATGGCAAATAGTCCAATACCAATCCCCACTCTTCCTTTTGAGGTTTTTTCCCAGTTACCATACTTATCCACTCACAACTTTAATAATACAATATTTCCAAAATACTAAATAAGAAGCCCTATGCATCCTTTTTTTAGACAATATAATACCGATTACATATATAGTTTTATATTGTTGAAAGCCGCATTTCAATATGCATCGGTAATAAAGTCAAGAATAGTAGTGAGTTCTTCTTCTGTGAGGGTGAACCTCTCTTTTGCATATATTGAACGTATCTCATCAAAGCTGGCGGGCATAATATCTGTCAGACGATATGCAATTTCCGGCTTCATTTTTTCAAGTTTAAGCAATTCTTCTACCAGTTTCCTGGATTTAGGAGCATCAGTCTTGGAAAATGACTCGGCATGGTTTATGGCCCTTCTCAGTTCATATCCCAGTTCCATTTCCTGTTCTGTGCGTTTGTCTTTAATATCTAGCAGAATCTCCTTTGCCTCTGCAAGGGTGATCATTTCCTCGTTTATGACTTCTTTTACTATCATAAATTATACCCTGGATACTGGTTACAATATTTAATTATTCATACCTGCGGGCGCAGGTGCTCCGGGTACAGGATGGCTTGTTTAATAGCATTCCCGTCCCTGACTGCTACCAGGTATGCCCTGCCACGCTGCCCGACCACTTTTCCTGTCTTGCCATGGAATTTTGGGTTTGCCATCCCCCTATGTACACTGGGGTCCAGTTTTATGTGGACTGCCTGTCCGATCTCAAATTCCTGGATGGCTCGTGATATGGGGCTGAGTCCTCTCTCTCTCGGGCTTTTCTTCAATTTGTACCTGGTCTTCCTTCTCTCACCGTGTGATGTTGGCAATGTTCAATCCTCCGATAATTATTAAATGATTATTCCTTCAATTTTTATTACGTCAAGTTCAGCAACTTTTGCTTCTACATTGAGGTTTTCTGCAAGGTTGGGTTTTGTGCGACCCTCGTCTCCTGACATCAGTTCTTTCACATATAATCCACCCTGGCAGCCCACTACGATCGTGGCCGACAGGCCGTCTGGTGAAAGTTCTTCCAGTTCTGTATAATGCACTTTTCGTTCCCGTACCAGGTCAGCCCTGCGATGGACTACCCTGGTGGGTGTGGTTTGCATTATCGGTGCCCGGACAATTATGTCGAGAGCAGATATAAGACTTTCCTTGGATATCTTTGCACTAAATGTCACTCTTAATCTATAAACTTTATCTGCCTTTGCCTGTTTGATGGCTTCTACGGCAGGGTGCTCAACATACTTCAGCCCCAGCACTTCAACTTTACCGGCAGCATAACGGTTGATCCTGTGCTGCAGCCTGGTAAGGTCAATACGCCGCCTGATGGGTTGGACAGCTTCTACTATGAAGGGCCTGCCGTCTCCCAGCATCAGGGCATCGATATCTTCCCTGCCCGCTCCGTGGAATACGGTATCTTTTGCAACTGCGGCCTTTATGACTTCGGGTCCGATCAGTTCATCTACTGATTCAGGGTACATGCGGCCGGTAAAGTTGCAGCGCGGGCAGCCCTTGCCCCTGCACTCCCGGCAGGGCCACCTGGTCTGTGGTATACCTCTTATGAGTTTGCGGTACCTGCCAAATATGTACAGTGAACGCACTTCCAGTTCTACTTTGTCCTTTGCAATATCCAGCAGGGCGGTGATATGTGGGCGGTTCAGGTTGGCCCGTTTACCCAGCCTTCCTTCCACCCGCCTGCCCACTTCCCTGTTCATCTCGGTCTTCAGGGGTTCGGCCCACTGGGTCCCTGATTCTGCCCAGAGTATTTCTTCGTTCTCAAGCAGCAGTCCCGAGGGTCGTGTACCAATGAGGAATGTATCGAACTCGTACCCTGCAAGGGCATCAACTACCTGGTCTGCCCAATGGTCAAGCTGCTCAAAAAGGCCGTTGCAGACCCAGCACCTGCCCTGCGGTACGTCCTGCCCCAGGCTCTTGCGTGCATAGACGCTGCTGGGTGCCAGGTCCTGTAGCAGGGAATCGTCTGATGTTTCCCTGCGTGTGTAGTCTGCCTCCATGGCAAGTGCCAGTTTTACGGCAGCCCCCCTCTTGTCGTTGGTCAGACCTGTGGAGAGTTTGGCGAACAGGCGGCCTATACAGTGGTCGCATATGGGGCCTTCTCTGAGGATTGCAGATGCAGTCCTGAAAATGTGATTCATCATAAAAAAATACAGATAATAGGACTGTTTCGCCCTCACTGTTGATGATTACACTTCGTAATCCTTAAGACCGGGTGCCTGTTTAGGTCCTTTTTGTTCCTTGGTGGATGAGATCATATCATCGATACGCAGTATCATGCTGGCAGCTTCTGATGCCGAATCGATTGCCTGCAGTTTGACCTTCAGGGGTTCAACAACACCCGCAGCTTTCATATCCTCTATTTTATTAGTAAACACATTAAGCCCGGCATACTTCTCGCCTGCTTCGTGCCTGCTCTTAAGTTCCACAATTTTGTCAATATGGTCAAGGCCGCTGGTCTCTGCCAGGGTTACGGGTATCACCTCAATAGCCTCAGCAAACTTATTCACAGCCAGCTGTTCCCTGCCCTTCAATGAAGCAGCATATTCCCTCAGGCGTAGTGCCAGTTCGATCTCAGGCGAACCTCCACCTGCAACTACACGCCCGTCCTCCAGTACAACACCCACTACCATGAGGGCATCGTTCATGGCCCTGGCAAGGTTGTCTACCACCTGCTCGGTACCGCCTCTCAGGATCATGGATATGGTCTTCTTATTTGGGCAGTCACGGATAAAGATCATCTCGCCGTTGCCAACCATAACCTCTTCCACAACACCGGCAGTGCCCAGGTCCTCAGGGGTCATTTCATCCAGGTTAGTGACTATACGGCCGTTGGTACACTCAGCCAGTTGTTTCAGTTGCTTGAAATTCACTCTGTGGATCACAAAAAGACCTGCCTTAGCAAGATAATGACGGGCAAGTTCATCCACACCTTTCTTGCAGAAAATAGCGTTTGCGCCGCTGTTGATAACCTTATCCACAACTTCCTTGATCATTTGTTCTTCACGATCAATAAAAGCCCGGCGCTCGGTCACACCTGTAAGAGTTATTTCACTCTTGAATTCCATCGACCTTACCTCGATGGGTGCGGCAAGGATGGCAATCTTCGGATCAACAACCCGTTTGGGCATACTCTGGTGGGTACGTGTCCTGTCGATGATCAGGCCCTCCACCAGTTCGGTGTCTTCCATTTCACCCTCTACCCTGCGCTCTATCTGGATATCCTTGATGTCTACGGTATTCTTACCGTCCAGTCCTGTTTTGACAATGGATTTAACCGCCCTGACCACCAGTGGTGACAATACATCCCTGGATGATTCCGCACCTTTACCGGTAAGGGCAGTGCCAGCGATATTGATAAGAATATCTTCATCATCACCTGAGATATCAGATGTAAGTCCTTCAAGTATCTCATGGGATTTACTTGCAGCCAAAGCGTATCCTGCAACAATGGTGGTGCTGTGCACATTCATATCCAGCAGGTCTTCCGCCTTTGACAGCAGTTCCCCTGTCAATATGGCGGCTGTTGTGGTACCGTCCCCTACTTCGTCGTCCTGGGTTTTGGCCACTTCCACCACCATCTTGGCTGCAGGGTGTTTAATGTCCATCTCATCCAGGATGGTCGCTCCGTCATTGGTGATTGTTACCTGACCTGCCGAGTTCACCAGCATCTTATCCATGCCTTTGGGACCCAAAGTTGTCCGTACAGCAGATGCGACCACCTTGGCCGCCATGATATTGGCCTTTTGGGCTTCGCTACCTGTAGTCCTCTGTGTCCCCTGCTTAAGTATTGTAATTGGCTGACCGCCTAACTGTGCTGCCATTGATATTCTCCTTAAATATTTTATTGAAATATTCTGTTTATTGAAATATACTACTGATGATTATAAATCAAGTATCGGAATTCGATTTTTGTATGTTTGAACTTCTATATTTAGATTGTGGTACGTTCTATTTCCACACCATATATCTGTTCAGGGTTTTCCTTGTGTATCTTCCAGAATACATCGTCCCCCCATTCACCAGCTAACGCCAGGGTCTTACGGGGTATTGTCCTCGGTCCAAGCACCGCACCCGGACGCAGTGGGTCGTCAATATAGTCTGTTTCCATCATGAACCTGTCTCCCTGTAAAAGTGATTCCTTGATCATGCCCTTACCAGCAAGCACCCCCGGCCATAAGCCGCACCTGGCAAATTCTTTCACCATCGGAGGTGAAAAGTGCTTGATAACCTTCCCTGGTGTAAGCCCGGATCTCCTTGCCATATCAGCGAGCTCCCTGATATTTTCCAGTGTGGCACTTTCGGTATGTAACTGCAGTGGACAGCCCGCATCCCTGGCCAGTTCCATGGCATACATAAGTATTTCATTCGAAGCTTCCCACAATGCTGGTTCCACGTCATAATGGGGACGACCGGATTTCATGCCTACTGCCTGTCCTTCTTCTACATACTTTGCCGCCAGTTCCAGGCCGGATCTCATGAGTTCGACGGTCCTGTCAAGTCCCACCCTGCCATACATCTTTGTAATAGCGGCAGGATGTACCCCCAGTACAGGAAAGGCAGTTACACCAACCTTTTTCACTTCCGCTGCCATGTGTACGGTCTCATCGAACACTTTGTGGTAATCGTCAGGATGATCTACTGTCACACCTATGGTCCAGGAAGGTTTTGAAACTAAAAAAATATGTGAGCCACCAGCATGCTGGAACGCTTTTGCGGCTTTTACACCCTGACACCTGTGGTCAAGGTGCATATGATGATCAGTAATGGGAAAAATCGGGTCAGTATTCAAAGCAGTCCCAGGCCGTCCAGTTCTTCAACGATCTTATCAACTGCCGTATCTGCATCGACAGGTTTTTTTCCGCCGGTAACTACAAGCTTGCCAGAACCGAACAGCAGCATTACTACTTTTGGTTCAGATAGTCTGTATACCAATCCCGGAAACTGTTCAGGTTCATATTCGATATTCTCAAGTCCCAACCCGATGGCTATGGCATTCAGGTTCAGCACAGCACCCAGGTCTGCCGATGCCACGATATTCTGGACAGTTATCACAGGATTGTCCATGACCTCCACACCCATGCTCTCCAGTTCGGAAAAAACTTTTTTCAGGCCGTTGTGTACGTCATCTATGCTTTTGGCACCAGTGCATACGATTTTTCCACTTCCGAATATCAGGGCTGCTGTTTTTGGTTCTTTTGTTCTGTAAACTACACCTGGAAAACGTTTTTTATTATACTCTGCACCATCCAATTGCAGTGTGATCTTGGGAAGGTCAAGAGTGGTACCGATAGCGGTAGAAGCCACAACATTCTCAATTTTAATAGTTTTTTTAGGATCATCAATTTTGGCCATTAATATCACTACAATGTTAAGGGTATTCAAACCTTTATATACTTTAAGTAAAGCTGCATGTGGTTTGACTGTGCTTAGTAATCATTTTGTGATAAATCTGATTTCAAGTGGATATAGTAAACCATGTATCCTAACAAATCCCGTATTTCCTGTAGCCCATTGCATCCATCCGGTTGGTATCCAGCACATCCACCAGCAGCTTCAGATCACCATCCAACACCTGGCACTGCCTGG
This sequence comes from uncultured Methanosarcinales archaeon, assembly GCA_965370445.1. GTDB lineage: Archaea > Halobacteriota > Methanosarcinia > Methanosarcinales > Methanocomedenaceae > Methanocomedens_A. Next base: position 13,119 of record CBDUUM010000002.1, on the reverse strand, counting down.
CAGGAGATATCACCTTTACATCCCGTTTCACGAACACGGCCCCGCCCCGCATATTGGCACACATGTACCCCGAACTCTTTCCTGTTATGATAAGGGTGCCAGCTCGCATATCAGCAGCCGCAAACTCGCCCGCGCTCCCATGCACCACCACAGTGCCTCCCGATAGCAGCGTGCCGGTGTTCATGCCCGCTTCTCCTTCTATAATAATAGTGCCCTTTCGCATCAGTATGCCAGTGCTCAGGCTTACATCACCCCGGACTACCACCCTGACATCCCGCTCACACCGTGCACCTACCGTGTCCCTGACCACTCCATCTGCCAGCACCAGACACGGCACTTCCCCATCCCCCTCCCGGAATGAATTGCCGGCGTCAGTGAACTCATCGTCTCCCAGCCCGTTATGCAGGATGTCGGTGATGGACCTGAAACACCTGTAGCCCTCCCGGTCAGGCATCACCTCGACCACGTTCCCCATTGGCTGCGCCACACTGCCTGACACATATATCCTGCCCGAGACCATGCTGATACCCATACGGGTGCCCGCATTCCCATCCACGAATATGCTGCCGGTGTCCAGCGCCCGACCGCTGCCCCCAAAATATTTCAGGTCAACACCCAGGCTGGAACCCAGCCTGCTGCCAGTATTCCCCCTTATCCGGATATCTTTGCCAGATATTAGATGTTCTACCAGATCCCTGTAAGTAAAATGTGTACCTACCTGCCCTTCCACGGGTTTGTCAGGGTCAAGCTCCGAACCCTTATGCTGCCAATAGAAATTATATGTAAAGTCACAAAGGCAATCCACTTGTGTGGACATATCCAGGGTCAGTAGGTCTGTCATCCAAACCTAATTATCCGGGTTTACTTAACTATTTATCTAAATCCTTTTATCATGAGATGACATTCAGTATTCCATGAAACTGTGGGCACTCAGGGTACCCGGCACAATGGCAGAGGATATTCGAAGGTTGCTGCTTAAGGCCGGGCTCATCCATCCGGAAGCGAAGATACGCCGGGACGATGAACACATCCTCATACCTGTAACTGGAAAGCCTGAGCCGGACGAACTGGCGGTACTGCCCGGTGCAGATGAGAATATTACCGTCATTGAGGCAGAATTTGAGCCCAAACGAAAAAAGCCGTCACTGGAAGAAATATTGGGATTCACGCCCGGCTTTGACGTGATCGGCGATATTGCCATCATTGATGCTGATGACCCTGATGCAACACGTATTGCAAAGGCCTTGATGGAGTACAGGAAAAGCATTAATGTGGTGCTGGGGGCAGTGAGCCCGGTAGAAGGCGAGTTCAGGACCCGGCAGTGGGTGGTACTGGCGGGCGAACACAGGACCCATACCATGCATAAGGAACACGGCTGCCGCTATAACGTGGACCTTGCCGGTGCCTATTTCTCAGCCAGGCTTGGAACTGAGCGAAAAAGGGTGGCTGACATGGTAAAGCCGGGGCAATGTGTGGTGGACCTGTTTGCAGGTGTGGGGCCGTTCAGCATACTGATAGGAAAGAGCGTGCCAGGGGCCAGTGTGGTGGCAGTGGACAAGAACCCGGGGGCTGTCAAGCTCCTGCGTGAGAATATTCGCCTCAACCGGCTGGACAATGTGACAGCAGTAGAAGATGATGCAAGACATGCGGCAGGGAATGTGAAGCATTCGGCACACCATGTTATCATGAACCTGCCCCAGTCTGCCAGGGAGTTTTTGGATTGTGGTATACTGGCGGTCAAGAATGGGGGTGTGGTGCATTTTTATGATATCACGCATGAGGATGACCTTTACGGCACATCATGGGAACTGATACAGGAAGCTGCAGCGCGTGTGGAGAGAAAGGTGGAATGTGTGGAAAAAAGGATTGTCAGGTCGTATGCTCCATACCAATATAATGTATGTATTGAGTTTCGGGTGATTGAAGATTAGAATTCAAAGATCTTCCAGATCATAAACAAAGTAACCCATCCCTGTAATTTCTTCTTTCCCATTGATCTTTTTAGCAATTACGGAATAATACTCTTTTCTTTCATCGTTGCGCCATTTCATCAATGCAGCTTTTCTCTTTAATCTATCAAGCAATTTCAGAGTTTCATTTTTACCAAGGTCTTTCCATTTTACTTCGCAGAAAAAGATATTCACCCCCTCTTCATCCAGGACTACTATATCAATTTCCTCTTCCCTATGCCACCATTTCCCAATGGTGGTAGGTGTTACCGGCAATGTAAAATGGCGCTTGCGAATCAGATTTTCACATAGAAATTCAAATCTAAATCCCATGTAAGACGGAAAGCCATCCCTGATCTTTGCTGCAACGGTTTCATAATTTTCTAATTCAATGTCATCCCTGTTCGGATATATGAATTTGAACCAGAATGCAAATAATGGGTCCTCAATAACGTAAATCCCTCTCCTATGTTTACCAACAGGAAGAACATGGCGAACGATCATCAGGTTTTCAAGGACATGTAAATATTTGGAGATGTTTCCCTTTTCAAGACCTGTATATGCAGACACTTTCGTTGGAGTGTTATACCCGAGAGCCAGTGCTTTTAGTATTATGAAATAGTTCTTCTCCTCACGAAACTCTGCTTTTAGCAATAGCTCAGGTTCAACGTTTAAGAACTCGCCTTTCTTTATGAATCGCTGTGTTATATTTTCAAAAAACGGCAGACTGCTATCAAATTTTTCAAGGTATGCAGGAATCCCGCCAACGACCCCGTAGGTCCTGCAAAGATCTTCCATACTGTATTCCGGTAAAAAATGGTTGAAATGTTTTAAGTCGATCTCTGTGACCTTCCACTGTCCGGTTCTTCTTCCGTATAGTGGGGAGCGGTACCCCAATACTTCATTTTCCATCATCCCGATACTTGAACCAGTTAGTATGAGCATCACGTTCTGCTTTGCAAGTATTTCATCCCAGATGTACTGGAAAACAGAGGTGATTCCTCTGTTTAATTCGATCAAATACGGGAATTCATCAAGAATGAATGTTACTTTTCCAGTCCCATCATAGAACTCAACGAAATATTTAAAAAGGTCAATCCAGTTGTCTATATCCAGTTTTCCAAATGCTGGTCTCCCCAGTAAGTCCGCCATTTTTATCTTCATGCGGTTTATATTCTCTTGCTCGCGGTCTTTGGTACAGAGAAAATAGATGCATGGTAAGTTTTTAGAAAATTTTGATAAAAGACAGGTCTTTCCAATTCTACGCCTACCGTATATCACAAGAAATTCCGGACTGGAACTGGCGGCTCTATCTTCTAAAAAGTTCAATTCCGAATGGCGGTTTACAAATTGTTGTTTCATAAGTAGACTACTTTACTCACAACTTATATTTATAAATTTTGTGATGGTTTCAGAACACATGAGGTGCATCGCTGGCGCTGGAGTCAGGTATTTAGCATGTTGTCCAACCCGAAAGGTAATCGAGCACAGTAAGAGGGTGGAGGGGCAGCGGGTTAAGTGCGGGACAGTAAAAAAATAGATGGATTGGTCAATATCCGGAACCAATCACACCTTTTAATGGTCACTATTTAAGTACACCCTTCGAAAACTCAGTAAACCCTATCCTTTCTATGAAATCACCCAAACGTTCTTTTGGCTTACCATTCGCCTTATAGTAGTCAATGACATCCTGCGTCACTTTCATTGCATCATCCATCGATTCAACATAAGTCAGTTCCGTTCCAATTCTCGGCTTCCTGCCAGCTTCACCACCAACTACTACTTTAAATCCATCCTTGAATCCAAAGAACCCAATATCCTTCACCCACGACTCACCACAGCAGTTCGGACATCCGGATACTCCCATCTTGAACTTAGCCGGCAGAGCCATACCATGATATGCATCATGCAGCGCCATCCCCAGGCTCAAACTGTCTGAGACAGCTCGTTTACAGAATGCAGTTCCGGGACATATTTTAACACTTCGAACACACAGCCCGATCGCAGCACCTGGGTTCATCCCAAGGTCTTTCCAGATATCATCGAGATCTTCCTGTTTAAGCCCTACGATCACCATCCGCTGTGCACTCGTGATCTTTATTGCTGCTGCATTATATTTTTCTGCAACATCAGCGATCTTTCGCAAAATTTCCGGTGGTACTACACCGGCAGGCGTATCAGGTGCTATTGCATATGTTTCCCTGTCTCTTTGCAGTACTGCTCCTTTCTCAGGAAGATCTGTTTTCTTTTCATCAGCCATTTCCATAACTCCTTAGTTAGTATCTGGTACGTAATCCTTTTAAAGGTTTATCGATATCTTAATATTTAGTATGAATATATAACTTTATGGTACGAATTTCGTCCTTTTATTCCACATATAATATATAAACAAACGTGATGATACTACAATGATTGACGAAAAAGATTTAAAGATAATAGATATGCTGCGTGAGAATGCACGCATTCCACTTACAGAAATTGCATCAAGGCTTGATGTTAGTGAATCAACTATACGAAAGCGTATCAAAGCTCTTGAAAATAAAGGCGTAATAACACAATACACCGTTGTTGTTGATCCAGTAAAACTCGGTTACAACTCGGTCTCTATGGTTGGTATAAATGTTGAATCAACACATCTTCTTGATGTCGCAATGCGAATGACCGAATTTCAAGAGGTGAAATTTGTTGCAACTTCGACTGGAGATCATATGATCATAACAGAGATCTGGCTTAAGGATAGCAAAGAACTTGGCAGGTTTATTACTGAGAACATTGAAAAACTGGAAGGTGTGAAGAGGGTATCTCCAACCATTATCCTGGAGAACTGGAAAGTGCACAGCGGATATCTCCTCCCGTGATCATTGATTATGGAATTATTGGTCTGAGTATCTAATGACCTAACGAAGTCCTTTCTCAACAGCCTCCCGAATAATATATCCTCCTTTATGAAGTATGGTATCTTCCAGTTGCACATCCCTATCCATGCTGGCTGTACATGGATATGAGTGATGGGCATTTGAGATTGTTTCTTTATAATCTGCAGTATCTGACCATTTTAATTTCCTTGCCACAAACCAGGTGCTTCCACAGGGAGCGTCCCTGAGTACTTCTACCCTGGTAAATAATCTGCCGTCTTCACTCAAACGTATCCTTAGTTCAGGTTTACCAAACCCAAGCTTTACGAACATATCAATCACAGGCTTACCTGTTAGTGTTAATGAGCAGAACGGCTTGGGGAACTCACATTCTATACTAATGGACTCAAGTTTCTCTCGTATCTGTTTTTGAAGCCCTGGTGGTGCCCAGCCCGGCTCTTCCACAGGAACGATCACTGCCCTGGCATTTATTGATTCTGCTAATGCAGGGATATCAGCCAGCAGGTCTGGGTGGATGCCCATAGCAATGATCAGGTCACAATGCTTCATCTTTGGAAACAGGTCTGTTGGATCTTCAATAAAATCAGGCAGGTCTGATGGAAGTTCATGGATCTCATACACCATATCTGCAAAAGATATCCTGCCTACGCGGCACTTATCACACAGATCGCCGCAGGCTGTACAAAAATTACTGAGATTTACCAGGTTTCCAACAACCTTTTTTCCAAACTCACCGGAATATAAAATGCAGATTTGCATATATCCCACTGTTATGCTCCAAATGCTTGCTTAAAGCTGTCCATCAACTCTTGAGTATTGTGCACTCTTCTTGAATATTTCTCATTTTTCTTAATTACGCTTAAATGAACCGAAGGTGTTTCAACAGGTTCGCCAAAAATACCCTGCATGATCCCGGCAAAGATATTCTGGGTCTTTGTATCTTCGATATCCAGTTCCCCGAAATGTGCAAACCATATGCCGAGTTTATTCTCTCCCGAGCTTATGGTTATTTTCCTTATCCTGCGCTCCCACCATGTATGTACCTTGATATCGTATTCCATAGTTATTCCTCTATATTAATAAATTAGTGTATTAGTGTATTTCACTCAGGCAGTGTATTTCACTTAAAGCGTCTCAGCACTCATCCTGATCATTTGACGTACCTGCGCACCAAGAGCTGCAGGTAATCCTTTAATATCCACATTTAAAAATCCGCGTACGATCGCACCCGCAGCTTCCTCTTCTGACAGACCCCGTGCTGTAAGGTATGCAATCTCTTCCTCTGATATGCGCCCGACTGCTGCTTCGTGCGAGAGTTCGGCATCCTTAACGGTCGCCTCAAGTTCAGGTACAGAATAAATACGTGCCGTATCAGAGAGCATCAAGCCGATGCATTCAAGGTGACCCTTCACATTTGGCGCAGACCCGCTAAGAATACCACGGGCTGTAACATCAGCTTGATCTGCTGCAACCGTGCGTGAAATGATCTCAGCCCGGCTGTTCTCGCCACTTAGCACCATTTTTGAGCCAATGTCGATCTTTGAATCTTTTGATGCATAGATAATACTCTGGGAAGTTGCTCTTGCATTCTTGCCGCAATATGTGACCGGATACATCTGCAGATCCTTAACCGGATCCAGGCAAACATAATTGCCTATAAACACACCGTTCTCTTCGACAATGATGCCGCTTCTCGGACGTACCTCTACCTCAGGCGCCCAGTTATGGATCATAGTGAATGTGATCTTGGCATTTTTCTTGACATAAAATTCAGAGACACCAAGGTGCAGCGCAGATTGAACCTTTTCGGCAACCGAGCAGCCAGTGATGATATGCAGCTCAGACCCTTCTTCGGCAATGATGATATTGTGCACATTCTGTGATAATCCTTCCTGTCCGATGAACAGGCATGACTGCAACGGATAAGTGGTTTTAACACCAGGAAGTGTTCGCAGAAAGTATCCATGTGTCTGCTTGCGATCAACCTGCTGCGTATAGACATCCTTCTCAGGAGCAACCGCATGCCACCAGTAATCTGAAAGCCACGAATATTTCTCTAGGGCATCAGTAGTGCTCATGATCTCGACACCTTCCTGCATCACCTTTGAGCATAGAACAGAATGGTCAACTTGCAGGAATGACCCTGAGCGTTCTGCCCCTTCCGGATTATACCCGACATCTAAAAAGGCTTGTTTATACTTATCTTCGATCTCAGGTAGGTCTTTTGCGTTATGTTTTTCTGCCTTCAGGGTATATTTCTCTATATCCGGTCCATTGTCTCCTGGCATTCCCTTACGCATTTCTCGTAGCCTCCTTTCATAACTTCACTAATGATCCGGTTCGGGTTTCCGGAACATGCGATCATACCATTGAGCATGACATGCGCCCAGTCAACCTCTATGTAGTCAGTGATGGTTGCAAGATGTGTGATGATCAGCCCTGATGCGGTTCGTTTGCTCGGAAGAACCTGTCTATGCAGCAGTTCACTGATCATATCTCCGATCAGTTCCATATTTTCAATGTCGACTCCTGAATCAGGTTCATCGAGCATTACAAAATCCGGGTCTTGTGCCATTAACTGCATTATTTCAGACCGTTTGATCTCGCCACCTGAAAAACCAGCATTCACATCCCTTTCCAGGAATTCATCTGAGAAATGCAGCTTTTTTGCAAGAGTACGGGTTTGCTGGGTTACCTGTTGGGATGTATCACCTTTGCATAGATTCACCATTTCTCCCAATCTGATGCCGCGTATTACAGGTGGGTGCTGGAATGCAATGCCCATTCCAAGTTTTACCCGCTCGGCAGTTGAAAGGTGGGTGATGTCCTCTCCCTTAAATATAATACTGCCGCCTGTAACCATATATTTTGGAAAACCAAGTATACCAAGTAAGAGGGATGTCTTTCCTGATCCATTCGGACCGAGAAGTACGTGGGATTCGCCTTCTTTTATCGTGAGGTTGAGGTCTTTAAGTACAGGTCTTCCATCTACCTCTAAATTTAATGATTTTATTTCGAGCATGTCTTACTTATATGTTCTTTTTACAGAAATACCAGTCCTTGCAGTCATAACCCTCACTTAACCGTTCCTGGGCTTCTTGTTGTGTTGCAGGTGGTGGTACAATGGCTGCATCTCCCGGTCTCCAATCTGCCGGTGTAGCGATCCCGTGTGCATCTGCTGCCTGTAATGCATCAATAAGCCTGAGGATCTCGTCCATATTCCGTCCTGTTGATAGCGGATAATAGATCATGGCCCGCAGGATCTGTCCAGGATCGATCACAAAGACACACCGCACCGCAGCAGTAGCGCTCTGTCCCGGATGGATCATACTGTATAGTTTCCCAACATTCATACCGATATCTGCGATTACAGGGAACGGTATATCTACATCCATCTTTTCCTTAATGTTGCGCACCCATGCGATATGCGAATGAACGCTATCAATACTTAAACCCAGCAGTTTAACACCACGCTTTTCGAGTTCAGGATATAACTTTGCAAAACCTATGAACTCAGTGGTACAGACAGGTGTGAAGTCTGCCGGATGTGAGAATAGTATGAGCCACTGTCCATTATAATCAGATAAACTAATGGGTCCATGTGTAGTCACTGCTTTGAAATCCGGTGCTTTATCACCTAATTGAAGCATCGGACGTGCCTGTTCTATATTGGTTTCTTCATTCATTGTTAAGTGCCTCTTTTAAGCTACGGGTTCGAAAAAATCCTTGTCCACGCCACATGATGGGCAAACCCAATCATCTGGCAGATCCTCAAATGCGGTTTTTGGGGCAACTCCGTTGTCAGGATCTCCTTCTTCCGGATTATATACATATTCGCATGCTGTACATTCATAAGATTGCATAATATATCCTCCTATATTTCCAACTAATTATTTTATATTAATAATATCAGGACACGTTAAAATATTAAACGCTATCATTCGATGATGGCTTCTATTGTGACATTGGTCTTCATGGAATTGATAACAAGTGCACCTTGTTCGACCTGCTTAACTATCTTTCTTACTTCTTCTTTATCACTATCTGTCTTTATTCTTGATTTTACAGCGATTTTTGTGAACATTAACTGGCCATCCACTTTTTCAAGTACACCTTCTGCACTGGATTCATAAGACATTAGATTGATGCCAGCTTTCTTTGCCTTTGTAATAAATGTTGTCAAGCAACATGCATGAGCAGATGCAACAAACAGTTCTTCAGGGCTGATAAACCCTTCAGGTCCATGAAACTCAGGTGGGGTGGCAAATTCAAAACTTGCCTTATCACCAAAGAACATGGATGCTTGATACTCGCTATTCCATTTCAGTGTATTTGAGAAAATAATTTTTTTTTCCATTTTCCTTTCCTCATCTATGACAATACTTTAGTCTAATTGATCTTTAAAAAAAACCAAAGAGGTTACACAGAGAATATAAAACTCCGTGCACCCCTATCTCCTCTTAATCTGTTGCAATATATGTTGCTTCGATACAATACTCGCATAAGAACCGTGGGAGATCAAATTTCATTGTTTTCACAGGCATAGGGTAATGACCTTCCCATATCTCCAGGTCTGCCCTTCGAGCATGTTCCATGCATAATCCCATGCCGCAGACTATACAGATACCAACAGCTTCTTCTGTCTTGTTATTTTCATCACAGATAAAACATTTCAGCATATCTTTCACCACCTTAAATATTTTCCTTTAATGCCGCATGGCAGGGCGGGCAGATTATTCGTTTGACATGTTCTATATCCGGTTTTAATCTGACCGGATATGATCCATCCCAAATTGGTGTCTCTTCCCTGATCATGTGTTCACGGCATACTGCCATTCCACAGACAATACATACCCCTACTGCATCGGAATGTTTTCCTTGTTCTGCACATATATAACATTTCATAGTTTTTTCACCTCTATATTATAGTCTGTCATCAACTCCAGTACCGGTGTCACACTCCGGAATGTAGCAGCTGACATCAATAAACTCGCATTTCTCGCCGCATGAAGGACATTGATCAGGCGGCACATCAGCTTCAAATGCATATCCACAGTTCGAGCATTTCCAATTGACCATTTTATACCTCCTTTCTCTTTCCAGGTGCGATTCCATTAAAAGACGATCATTTCACATACAGTGCACATTTACATGATCCTTTTCGATCCATATCCCTGCTGCGATATGCACATGGACATATGATCTTCTTGTCTTTCTCTTTATCACCTGAAATTTCCCTGCAGCTACAGTACACTTCCCCATATTTTTTCTTGTTGTTAGCAAGGCCTTTTATGGCTGTCATTACAATGTCATAATCAGGATTCAATTTGTATCCTGATTTTGACGCATTTGCTTTAGCCCATTCATATATTTCAGTTTCTAAATCTTCGGATTGTGCCATTATATATCACTCCTCCATTCTATATTCTTTTTTTTTCTGTATATAAAGTATGACTATCTATACTCAAAAGTCCGACCGAAGGGAGCATTTTCGTGTTCAATTTTTATGAGAAGTTAATCTCATTGTACAAACCCGGCTATCCGCTCACCCAATTGCCGGCAGGCTGCTATTCCCTCCTCATCGGGCCGATATCGTATCTGCAGCCCTGGCTCGATCAACTCAAATCCAGCCGCTTCCAGTTCCTTTTCTACTGCTTTTACAGCACCGCCGCCCCAGCCATATGATCCGAAGGCCACAGCTTGCCTGCCCTTTGGGCGTAATCCTTTAAGGTGTGTTAAGAATTCGCTAACGGACGGAAATACACCATTGTTCAAAGTTGGCGAACCCACTATGATCACAGGAGCTTCCAGTACCTCTGTTATTATACCGCTCAGATCGATCTTTCTGATGTTTATAAGTTTTACCTCTACTCCGGCCGCTTTTATACCATCCAGTATTGATTTTGCCATGGTATGGGTACTTCCCCACATAGTATCGTAGATGATCAGCACTTTTTTATTAGTTTCACCTCTGGCCCAGCGCCCGTAGGCTTCTATTATCTTTGCTGGATCCTGCCTCCAGATAATACCGTGGCCAGGTGCGATCATGTTGATATCAATGCCCAGTTCTTTCACCTTGTCAATGTATTTCAGGATGATCCGGCCAAAAGGCATCAGGATATTTGCATAATATTCAGCAGCTTCTGCCATTACGTCTCCCACTTCATCATCAAAAGGCTTTGAAGTGGCAATATGCTGCCCGAAAGCATCATTGGACAGCAGTATCTTATCTTCTTTAATATAGGTGTGCATACTATCAGGCCAGTGCAGCATGGTGGCTTCGATAAACATCAGGGTCTTACTGCCCAGGCTTAATTCAGAACCCGTCTTAACTATCTCAATATCCCAGTCCTCACAGCCGTCTGCCTTATAGTGCAGATGCAGACCATCCCTGCCATTCTTTGAGCAGTATATCGTTGCGTCTGGCGCTGCTGTCATGATTGCCGGAAGTGATCCGGAATGGTCCATCTCAACATGGTTTACAATTACATAGTCGATCTTTGCAGGATCTACTATCTGGCTTATCCGTTTGAGCATCTCGGCTGAGAACTCAGCTTTTACAGTATCCACAAGCGTAATTTTTTCATCTACTATCAGGTATGCATTATACGTGGTCCCTTTTGGGGTTACATAACCATGAAAATCCCTCAGGTTCCAGTCTATTACACCTACCCAGTATACACCCCGGGCCAGTTCCAGCGGTTCTACTTCATTTGTCAATTATAACACCCCGTATTCTACGTTTCCATTCGAAACTGTGTTGCAGCATCGATAAAACCGTCAATGAGTTCCACATGTCCGTGTTCAAAAGATGCCATCATATCAAAGAACTCATTCTGTTCGGGATTCTGCGACCATATTGCAAGTTCTTTGTAAAAATTCTCGTTCTTTTGCTCAAACCGCATAGCACTCATTAGCACATCCAGCTCACCCGGTTTTTCCTCTGTAAACTCACTGGCAAAGGACTGAGTAAAATCCGGTGGAGCAGTCTCATTGAAAACAGATAGATGTCCGGTTTTTCGAAAATCATTGAGATATTCTATATGCCTGCTCTCTTCTGCTGCCAGATATTCGAATAGATCCTTTGCAGCTATACCAGTTGAAGTCACGGCTTTCTCAAGATAAAACTTATGTCCCTGCTGTTCAATCGTAAGCGCGGTATTTACTGCATCCTCAAGGGTTGCAATATTATCAATTGATCCTTCAAACTCTATCATTCTATCTCTCGACATGCTTATCACCCGATTATTACCTGATTATCACTTAATTATCAACAATATTTATCTGGATTGTTATCGAATTCCTTTTTGCAGCCAGGGGCACAGAAATAATATTTCTTTCCCTTGTATTCGGAAGTGTACTGTGCCGTTGATTCATCCACTTCCATCTTACAGATAGGATCTATTGCCATTTCACATCACCTCTATAGTTGAACTACTCCCTTTTCATTCCTATTACATCATATATCTCTTCAGGACTTTTTAATACTGTGATATTCTCCATCTGCGCAAGTTTTTCGGAATTGGATACATCTACATTGCGCATCTTGAGCTCAAGCGTTTTTCCGGTAGGAGTTATTGTTTTTACAGTACCCTTGACCTGGTCGACCGGCAGTATATAGATCGGAGTATCCCCTTTTGCGGTCTGGGACACAACATTTGTGACCAGGCTGTCCGCAATTCCATGGACGATCTTTGCCACAGTATTTGCTGTTGTAGGTGCGATCAGCAGCAGGTCATAATACCCTACCTGAAGCGGACCGGCAATAAAAGGCGAATTGGGGCCGGCATCTGTCTTGAAATTGTTAAAATCACGCTGGATTTCATTCCATATGCGGTACCATTTCAATACCGTTTCACCTTCTTTTGACAGGAATACCATAAATTCAAGGTCTGTCTTTTTCTTAATATCGACCATGACATCATATGTCTCCCGTATCATGTCACCTGAACCGGTAATTCCCCATGCTATCCTTTTCATGTTCCCCACCACCTGTCAATTAATAATTCCTTGTCCACAGCTCGAAATATGCCCTTGCATGCGCACATGCCGGACACTCCTCAGGTGCCTCTGTACCTTCATGGATATACCCGCAGTTGCGGCATTTCCATTGTACTACTTTATCCCGCCTGAACACCATGTCCTGTTCAATATTCTTAATCAGTGCACGGAAGCGCTCTTCGTGTGCCTTCTCAGCCACTGCGATATTCCTGAAAACCTCTGCAATTTCAGGAAAACTTTCTTTTTGGGCTATATCGGCAAATTCCGGATACATTATTGTATGTTCATGATTC
>CBDUUM010000001.1:0-51537 GCA_965370445.1 uncultured Methanosarcinales archaeon | reverse complement strand
TCAGTAGTTACCAGTTCAGTAGTTACCAGTTCAGTAGTTACCAGTTCAGTAGTTAGCAGTTCAGTAGTTACCAGTTCAGTAGTTAGCAATTCATAGGTTCGCTATTTGAGTTCAACTATTTTAGGCAGGCTTTGGTAAGAATCATATATCGTGAACAAAACAAAGAACTTAAGTATTTGATACAAAATATGTTATTATAAATATTCGTATTGTTCTGAAAAACATATATAGAAATAAATACAATCCTTTCTAAGGGATAAGGGAGTGTTAAAAATGCAATCGTTTGCAGTAATAAGGGGCGAGAACACCACAAAAGTAAATGTGGCACTCAGGGACCTGGTCAGGTACGGTCATCTATCCTTCGATGATAGCCCGAAAAAAATGGACCCTGGAAAGGCAGATAAAGTACTGGAGGATGTAATGCACACCAACCTCAGGAAAAACTGCAATTCAGCTGCAGTAGTTCCCCTGGGAGACCATGCAAGTTCAGCCATTGGAAGGTTAAAAAAAATCCATCCCCCTGCCCATATTATAATAGTAAGCCCAAGGCATAATGTGTTTTCATTACTTGCCAAAGACATTGACGAAATGCCTGAAATGGAATTGGGTACCGGAAGCGATGAGGAATACCAGGATTATTAAGAAACAAGAAAATCCTCCCTTCGGTCGGATTAACTTGAGTACATAATCTTATAGATTATATCTACCAGAAATGGCAAATGTATCAATAATAATTAGAAAAGATTGGGTCGTACCTTTTACTTTCGTTTAATTTTGACAATGTCTCCGAGCGTGGTGCCCTGGAACCCGGTTCCATGCTCCATGATATCATGGCTGACCCGTTCGGTGAGTTTGATCTCCAGGCTGCGTTCAAGTTTCTTTCGCAAATTATCTTCAGGTTTGATCTCAGAACGCTCGATCTTACGTATCAGGGCTGCCTTTTCTTTGATATTCAGGCCGAGTTCCTCAAGTGTCCATCCCTTTGCTTCCCTGGCCTCACGGATGATCCTGCTATAATCTGATACAATCTCATCATCCATATCATCAAGAGTTCGGCGTTTGGTTTTTTTTATACCAGGTTTGGGTTTTGGGGTAGCTGCAACAGGTGCAACCTTTCTTGAAACAGGGGTCCAACCCTGGGGTGCCTTACCATACTGGGAACAATTGCCACAAACATCAAGTTCTGTTCCTTCCACAACTACTTTCCTTGCAGATCCAATAATCTCTACGCCGCATATTTCACACTGCATTATAATTCAACCTTCGAAAAGGCTATATATCGTATGGACTTAAATATTATTCGGAGATTAAATATGACAGGGATCATTGAAGATGACAGTGTAAAAGGATTATCTGTCGACATACCACCAGAACTCAGAAATGATGATTTTTCACGATATCTTATTGATAGGATGCACCAGCTGGAAGAAAGGAATCACATCCTTAGGGAGCAAAATCATAAGATCGAATCAGAGAAACGTTATGCTGAGTCTCAAAAAATAAAATTTGAACGGGATTTGAGGACACTTACCAATGAACTGGATAACTTGAAGAACTCACCTCTTATTGTAGGCACCATAGCTGAAGTTCTTAAAAATGACAAACTGGTAGTAAGGAGCAGCACCGGACCACAGTTTGTAGTTGGGATGTCTAAATTTATAAGAGAATCTGACCTGGAACCAGGGGCCCAGGTGGCCATGAACCAGCAAACCCTGGCAGTAGTGGGAGTGCTTCCTTCATCCACAAGTGCCCTTCTCAAAGGTGTAGAGGTCATAGAAACACCAGATGTGGATTACACACAAATTGGAGGACTTGATGAGCAGATCAGGGAACTGAGGGAAGCTGTAGAACTGCCCTTAACCAAACCCGAAGCCTTTACAAAGATCGGCATAGACCCACCCAATGGTGTATTGCTTTACGGCCCACCAGGGACCGGGAAGACCATGCTTGCAAAGGCAGTGGCAAATCATACAAGTACCACTTTCCTGCGTATCGTTGGCTCAGAACTGGTCCAGAAATACATAGGTGAAGGGGCACGCATGGTCAGGGAATTGTTCAAACTTGCCCATAATAAGGCGCCCAGCATCATTTTCATTGACGAACTGGATTCTATCGGAGCCAGTCGGTATGACGGTGCCACTGCCGGTGATCGGGAGGTACAGCGTACTTTGATGCAGTTACTGTCCGAGATGGATGGTTTCAATCCCAGGGGCGAGGTAAGGCTGCTGGCAGCCACAAACAGGCTGGATATCCTTGACCAGGCACTGTTACGGCCGGGAAGGTTCGATAGGTTCATAGAAGTCTCTATGCCAGACAAGGAGGCCAGAGCGAATATCCTGGGTATACATACCCGGAATATGGCGCTTTCGAAGACCATTGACTTTAATTATATGGCAAAGATCACTGAAGGGGCTAACGGTTCTGAATTAAAGGCCATTGTTACAGAGGCAGGGATGTTTGCCATTCGAAAAGCGAGGGAACAAGTTGAGGTTGACGATATGGAAAGTGCCATATCAAAGGTCCTGCTCAATAAAAATAGCTCAAATACAGTTTCAGAAGGCATGTTTGTGTGAAAAAAATCATAATTTCCAAAGTAATTTCCAAAAGCGTAAATTGAAGTAAAATATATGGTATTGAACGATAGATAAGGAGCAATATTGAACAAGAGTGCCGGTTCAGATACGAGGAAAAATAAATGGATAATATTTTTTTTATTTTCGATGCAATTGATTTCATTGTCCGGCTGATAATCGTGGTAATCTTTTTCTTGATAGCTTCCACTATGAGAAAAACAGATGCCGATGTCATCCGGTCCAGGTTGTTCCTTGAATATAACCAGATTATTAAAGCATTTAATATAATGTTTGTCGGGTCGATCTTTTTCTTTATTGCAGCAGTAATCGAATATTTGATCGATCCCCCACTAGAAGATGATATGGTCCTTATTATGAAAATATCTCTCACTGTATTCCAGATTACTGTAATATATTTTATTTTCATATTACACATAGCCATAAATGCAGTTGGGAGACGTGGGATGTAATATGGTAACATTGAAGGAAAACCTTGAAGAAATTTTAATCCAGTTGGATTCATTGGGTGATATCAAGCTATCTGCCATAATCTCCAGACATGGACTGTTAATGGTATCCAGGGCCACCCAGGATTCGGACAGTGAGGCCTTTGCAGCCCTGGCAGCCACACTTCATATGTCTGCAGAGTCCACTACAAAGAGACTCAGCAAGGAAGCGCCTAATTCAATTGTTGTGGAAACCAATGAGAACAGCTTGATCACCTATTCTGCCGGTCCCAATGCCCTGATTGTGGTACTGGCCAGCAAAGAAGGGGGCTTAGGTCTTATTTTAAATGAGTTGAAGAAAGCTGCCGAAAGTGTGGAAAACCTGGTTTAGTGTCCTGCTGTTTATTTTCCCAACCGGGTTCCATCAAAGATTTTATCACGTAAAACTTATATCACTGATATGAGGAACCTATGAAAGACTTATACCAGGATATCATTGAAATGGATTCGAAGTATGTTTTCCAAAACTATACCCGCCAGCCCATAGCAATTACGAGCGGACAGGGTGCATTGGTCAGGGACAGCCAGGGTAAGGAATACATAGATTGCGTAGCAGGGATTGCGGTCAATAATATTGGCCACTGTCATCCGGCCGTAGTGGAAGCGGTTAGCAAGCAAGTAGCAGAACTTATTCATGTCTCGAACATATATTATACCCATCAGCAAGCCGAACTGGCGGCCCGGCTTGTACCCAAAACAGGCATGGACCGTGTATTCTTCTGCAATTCAGGAACCGAAGCTGTAGAAGGTGCGTTAAAACTTGCCCGCAGGGCCACCGGACGAACCGATTTTGTGGCTGCAGAACACAGTTTCCACGGCAGGACCATGGGTGCGCTGAGCGTGACCCATAAGCTGCAATACAGGGAGCCTTTCCAACCTCTCATCCAAAAGGTGGAGTTTGTACCCTACAGCAATGTGGAGGCACTGAAAGGTGCCGTGAACAAAGACACGGCCGCCCTGATACTGGAACCTATCCAGGGTGAAGGAGGTATCCGCGTTCCCGATGACGGTTACCTGCAAGCGGCAAAGGATATCTGTGACGATGCAGGTGCATTGCTCATATTTGACGAGGTGCAGACCGGCATGGGCAGGACCGGACGCTGGTTCGCACGTGAACACTCAGGTGTAGTACCCGATATCATGACAACGGCCAAGGCAATGGCAGGTGGATTGCCCATGGGTGCACTACTGGCAAGGGAAGAGACCGCTTCAAAGATGCAAAAAGGTGACCATGCAGCCACCTTTGGCGGCGGGCCACTGTTATGTGCGGCTGCCCTGGCATCACTTAAGGTAATAGAAGATGAGGGTCTGGTAGACAGGTCGGCCCGGATGGGACGTTACCTGGTAGATGAACTTGAAAAACTTGAACTGGAAGCTGTCAGGGAGATCAGGGGAAAGGGATTGATGGTAGGCATGGAACTGGCAGTCAAATGCGGGCCTGTTGTCGACTATGCAAGGGAGAACGGTGTACTGCTTAACTGTACGTCAGACTCTGTGCTGCGATTCGTGCCACCCCTGGTGATAACACAGGAGCAGATAGATAAAGTGACAGACGTTGTGGCGCAGGGCATTGAGAGAGCAGAATGACGCATGCTAAGGAATTCATAAAGGACTCTATCAAGGGAATTAAAGAGTACGTACCTGGCAAATCCACAGAGGAGATAGCGGCTGGCTACGGTATTGAACCCGCTAATATCATCAAACTGGGCTCGAATGAGAACCCGCTGGGTCCCTCGCCCATGGCAGTCGAAGCTGTGCGTAACATGGCTGATACCATCAGCGTGTACCCTTCGGTAGACGCTGCCGAACTCAGGTGTGCCCTTGCAGACTATGTTGGTTATCCGGAAGATAATGTGGTTTTAGGTTCAGGTATGGACGGTGTGGTTGATACACTGATGCGACTCTTCGTGCAGCCTGGTACGGATGTAATTATCCCCACCCCTACTTTTTCATACTTTGAGATCACTGCCAGGTCGGCAGGCGGGTTGCCGGTCTATGTGAAGCGGCTGCCCGATTACAGCGTGGATACCGACTCGGTGATCTCGGCACTCAGCGATTCCACACGTTTTATTTACCTTGTCTCACCCAATAACCCATCAGGCAACACTGTACCAGAAGCCGATGTCAGGAAGATTGTCGAATCCACCAGAGCGCTTGTGTTCCTTGACGAGGCCTATGTGGAGTTCGCAGACAGGAGCCTTACGGGCCTGGTGACAGAATATGATAATCTCATTGTGGGCCGTACCATGTCCAAGGCTATGGGACTTGCAGGTCTCAGGGTTGGTTATGCCGTGGTGCCGCAGTGGATAAACAGGGAATATATGAAGGTGACCACCCCATTTGCCATCAGCAGGATATCTGTAGCAGCAGGACTGGCAGCCCTGCAGGACATTGATTACAGGAAAAGGACTATCGAGAATGTGCTAACAGGCAGGCAGTTTTTGTATGATGGATTATCTGGTCATTGCAGGGTATTTCCTTCTGAAGCGAACTTCATTATGATCGACGTATCTCCCAAAAAGAGCAAAGATGTCATGGAAGCGTTGTTGGAAGAGGGCATCATTGTACGTGACTGCACATCATTCAGGGATGCGGGAGAAAGCCTGATAAGGATAACTGTAGGCACCCCTGCCCAGAATACCAGGCTTGTGGACGCACTGACCCGTATATTACAATTATAATGTAGTCAAGAACATAATATCGTTGACATATATCCCGAACACTTTGCGCTCTTTGCGACCTGCACGCCCTACAGGCGTAGCAGGCACTCAACTCCGTAGGAGGTGAGTGTCCTTTGCGGTGTATGATTTTGGTCACCGCAAAGAGCGCAAAGTCCGCAAAGATAGTTTGAATTGATCGGTTTTTGACTATAATTGCATTGACAGGTACTTCCTATGATAATCGCATTGACAGGCACACCCGGCACTGGTAAGACCACCATATGCCGCATCCTGGGTAAGAAGTACAGGATCATAGATATTAACCGGATGATAACTGATGAAGGGCTGCATACCGGAAAGGATGAAATACGCGGTTCTCTTGTGGCAGATATGGAAAAGGTCCAGGACCGGGTAGATGAACTGGTAAAGGGTGAGACCGTAACAATAATCATTGAAGGACACTTATCCCACTACCTAAAAGGGAGCGATGCGGTCATTGTGCTGCGGACCAGACCCGGCGTACTGGCCCATAGGCTTGAGGATAGGGCATATTTCAAGGAAAAGGTTAGGGAAAACATGGAAGCAGAAGCACTAGATGTGATACTGGTTGAAACCACCCAAAAGCATGACAGGGTCTATGAAGTAGAGACCACCACATCCTCACCCGAAGACGCTGCCATCCTGGTGGATTCGATAATCGGGCACCTGGCAGCCGGGAACTTTGAGCAGGTGGAAAGGTATCTGCCAGGGCGGTTCGACTGGAGCGAGGAGGTGTTCTGATGACCCTCAACACCTACAGGCCGTATATTAGCTTTATCCTGGAACCTTCAGCCTCTGCCCTTTCCCGCATGGGACTGACCCCGAACAAGGTCTCTATGCTCTCACTTATATTTGCGCTGCTGTCAGGTGTATCTTACTATTATTCCCCAGACAGCCAGTTGTACCTGGCTGCAGCCCTGGTATTCGTTATATTGAATTCGTTCACTGACGCCGTGGATGGCGTGATGGCACGCCAGAAGAACATCCAGTCAGACCGGGGCGACCTGCTGGACCATGTTATTGACAGGTATGCCGATACCCTCATCATCTGTGGTATATTCTTTGCCGGATATGCCCACTGGATGATAGGAGCGGCTGCCATTACAGGAGTGCTGATAACAAGCTACATGGGCACCCAGGCCCAGGCTGTAGGAGTAGGGCGGGACTATGGCGGAATTATGGGACGGGCAGACCGGCTGGCACTTATAATTATGGTCACTGCCGCAAATGTTGTTTACCCTTTTGAGATATATTCTATGCAACTGCTGGGCTGGGTTATCGTGGTGATTGCAATCACGTCCCACTTTACGGCACTGCAGCGGTTTTTACGCATCTGGGATGAGATGGATCAACAATAATTATCCAATTGTTTTATGGCTTATTTTATGGCTTGTCAAATTAGAAGTGCTGGATATTGGAGCTAATTTGAATCTCTCGGCATAACTTGATAAACAAAAGAAAACTTAATAAACTATAATGTTTAATATATATATTGGCAAAAGTTGAGTATTATTTATCCCCTCATATCCCGTTCATAAACTTGACTTTTGCCCTCTTTTCCAATATATTATTTTCACATTCATTCTGTGAGCATGGATTGTTACAACAGGCCGTAATGCTCAACGTTCCAGTCAGCAATATCCTGTATCTTGGATATCTCCTCTTTCCCGCCTTCCATTGTGAACAAGTGCTTAAACCTGCCTTGTGCTTTGAGATATTCTTCCACAGGCTTTGGCTTTTTTACCTTCCTGACTGAAGTGATCTCACCATCCTCCATCTCGTACAAGGGCCACAGTGCCGTCTCGACTGCAAGTTTACCGATCTCTACGGTCTTGGAGGTATCAAACCTCCAGCCCGTTGCACATGGAGCATGGGTATGGATATAAGTAGCACCTTCAATATCCACTGCCTTTTTGACCTTGCGCATCATGTCTTTCGGGTAGGAAATTGATGTAGTGGCCACATAAGGCGAACCGTGGGCTACTATAATAGCAGGCATATTCTTCTTGGGTCTGGAGTTACCAAAACTCTGGCTTCCGGGCGGGCTGGTTGTAGTTGAAGCATTAAATGGAGTGGCTCCACTGCGCTGTACACCCGTGTTCATGTATGCCTCGTTATCGATACACACATAGGTGATATCGTCACCGCGCTCGAAAGCCCCTGATATTCCAAGTATTCCTATATCCACTGTAGCGCCGTCGCCACCCATGGCTATGACCTTTGTATCACCTTTACGTCCAAGTGCCCGCAGGGCCGCCTCAATACCCGAAGCTACAGATGCGGTGTTCTCGAACAATGAATGTATCCAGGGCACTTCCCAGGCTGACTCAGGGTACGGCGTGGTCATCACTTCCAGGCAGCCGGTGGGATTTACAACTATTGCATCGTCTCCTACCGCTTCCAGTACGAAATTAGCTGCCATGGCATCGCAGCAGCCCGCACATCCCCTATGGCCTGGCGCCAGTCTGCTCATAAGAGTTCACCTCGCAGATCTGCATATTCACTCTCAACCTTAATACCGGATTTTATGGCCTGTGCAGCTTTATCTATGATCATTTGAATAGTACTCATAGGGATATCACGCCCTCCATGTCCCAGCATGAAGCCCATCACAGGTACATTGATATCTGAATTATATAAGCAGGATTTAACCTCGGTAAACAAGGCACCTTCATTCAGGCCAATTGAAATGTTCTTATCCAGGGTCACGACGATGGCGGCATCTGAGACCGCACTATGTATGGCTTCCACAGGGAAAGGCCGAAACGTCCTGACCTTGATCAGGCCCACCTTGATACCCTGGCTGCGGGCTTTATCAATTACATCCTTGATAGTGCCTACCACCGAGCCCATGGCCATTAACAGGATATCGGCATCTTCTACCATATATGGTTCAATGAGTCCACCGTAGTAACGGCCGAATATCTTCTTGAAATCCTCGGCAGCCTTTTCTATCTTACCAAGAGCTACATCCATTCCTTTTTGCTGCAGGTACCTGAATTCAGTATAAGCTGACGGATCAGCAAAAGTGCCAAATGACAATGGGTTACTGGTGTCAAGCACATGCTCCGGGTCATAGGAGGGCAGGAACTCGTCTGTCAGTTCCTGTTCCAGCAGTATTACAGGTTCAAATACATGCGACAGGATGAAACCGTCCATGCAGACCATGGCTGGCAGCATGACATCTTTATCCTCTGCTACTTTGTAAGCCTGGGCTGTCATATCGCTCATTTCCTGGATATTTTCCGCATATAACTGTATCCAGCCTGTATCACGCTGGGATATGCTGTCCTGGTGATCGTTCCATATACTGATGGGTGCACTAACAGCCCGGTTTACTACTGTCATAACAATTGGCAGTCGCATACCTGAAGCATTGAACAGCACTTCGTGCATCAGTTCCAGTCCCTGGGAAGATGTGGACGAATATGTCCTGGCGCCTGTAGCACTGGCACCTACCAGTGCGGAAATTGCAGAGAACTCGCTCTCTACATTGATATATTCACAATTGGGTATTTCACCGTCAGCCATGAACTGTGACAGGTCTTCCACTATATGGGTCTGTGGTGTGATTGGATATGCCGATATTACATTAGGCCGGCAAACCTTTACAGAATGGGCTATTGCATAAGAACCTTCTACCACTGTCATTTTTCCAGACATATTATTTCTCCTCCAGCACCATTTCTATGGCATCCTTGGGACATTCATTGGCACAGATGCCACAGCCTTTACAGTAATCAAAATCAAAGGTAACATACTTGTCTTCCTGTTCGTGGATACTGCTGTCCGGGCATAACAACGAACACAGTCCGCACCTGACACACTTGTCCTTGTGGTACAGGGGCCTGAAATTCCTCCAGCCGCCGGTCTTGTTGACCCTGGTAGTACCGGGCTTTACAGCTCCGCCGATTGTAACTTTCATTGTCCCGCCCCCATGCGGTTATAAGCTTCAAGCACGGCCTGGGAATTCTTCTCGCCCACTTTACCGGGGAAGCGTTGCTCTACAGCGTTCTGGATGCTTTCAACCTTGATTTCGCCTGTGGCACCAGCAAAGGCACCCAGGAGAATTGTATTTACAATAGGGCGCCCGATAATGTCAAGGGCAATCCTGGTTGCATCTATTGTTATGACCTCTGCCTCTGTGTCAAGGTCGAAGGTATCAGGTGAAAATTCAGTGTTTATCAATATCTTACCGCCAGGCTTAGCACCCGATGCCACGTCCACTGTCTCGATGAGCGTGGCGTCCTGTACGATCACATAATCAGGTTCGTATATCTGGCTGCGAAGCCTGATGAATTGTTCGTTGATTCTTGTAAAAGCCATTATAGGAGCGCCTCTCCGCTCCACCCCAAAGACAGGGAATGCCTGGGAATATTTTCCATCTTCAAATGCGGCCACTGCCAGCAGTTCGGCGGCTGTAACTGAACCCTGTCCACCGCGCCCGTGGATACGTATTTCCTTCAAGTAAAGCTTCCTCCAAATTAATATAAAATGTGTTATTTTCTTAACCGATGATGAGAAGTGATTCGTAATTGTTTAGTTATTATTTATTACTTATGATAGATTAAGGGAGTTAGTGGGCTGAATGAACAAAAAGGTAATGTTCGAAATCTTTTTTAACACTTCTCACATTACTTAGTCCAATGCGACTTGATCTACACATCCATTCCTGTTATTCAAAGGATTGTTCCTCGCCGATAGCAGCAATCCTAAAACGGGCCATTATGGCAGGACTGGACGGAATTGCTATTTGTGACCATGACACAGTGGAAGGATCGCTTGAAGCCAGGCGTCTGGTAGATGAAATGGGTCTTGACCTGGTGATAGTTCCCGGGATCGAGGTAACAACTAACCGTGGTCATCTGCTGGTATTGGGTGCAGATAAAGCGTTCCCAATAAATTCAGATCCAAACGACATTATTAAAATGGCCAGGGAGCATGAATGTCTTATAGTGGCACCCCACCCCTTCAAGGGCTACCCGAAAAGTTTGGGCGATGTATCTGACCTGGATGTGGATGCTATCGAGGTCCTGAACTCCAGGTTCATCCTTGGTAAATTCAATGAACGGGCAGTGAAGATGGCAGAGACTCTGGGTCTGCCTATGCTGGGTAACAGTGATGCTCATTTTGTGGGGATGGTGGGCAGGGCTTATACTGAAATTGATGCTGAGCCGTCGGTCGAGGCCATATTTAAGGCAATAAGGGATGGAAAGACTGTGGTACATGGCACCAGGACTCCACTTGGAATCCAATTCTACCAGGCATGCCTGGGGATTAAAAGAAGGATGCTGAACTTGATATAGTGATGAAAGATGAAGGAAATCATTCATCATATAATATTATAAATAAAAAAAAAGAATGGAAGATAGAATAACTATCTTCCGGAAGGCAGTTAAATTCTAATTCTTGTTCTTCCTGATCACGAATAACATAGCCAGTGATGTCAATGCCATCAAGACTCCAAACCCTGGAACCCCGGAAGGTCCATCGTCACCTTCGATTGGAGTGTCTGCAGGTCCTGCTGTGGTAGTTTGGACCGAAGTTGGTGCTGATGTTGCTGGTTTATCATCCGCTACCATTGGGTGGCATACCGAACACTTTAAACCGGTACTGGAGGTTTTAAGGGATATCTGGTTGTATCCGTGAAGTGTTTCAACACTGTGGCATAGTACACATTCCGGGATCATGATCTTTCCCGTACCCTGGTCGATGTGGCATTTTTCACATGACACATCAGGAATATGGATAAAGTGAGGAATCTCACTTGCACTCACATTGACAGAACCAGGCCTATGGCACTTGTAACATGAATTCGGATCAGAAGCCTCGCCATGAAGCACCGCAACCTCTGCGGAAACATGGCAGGCCTGGCAGACAATTACATCGCCCGCGCCTGTAACTGGTGAAACAATATTCGCTGCTGAACCATGGCACTTGTCACAGGATTCTGTTGGTCCGCCGTGAACGTCCAGCAGGTCACCGTGGCAGTGTGCACACAGGGTATCTGACATCATTTCCAAATGTAAACTATCAAGCCCTGTATGGCAGTACGAACAATCCTCAGTTTGTACCGATTTAATGTGAACATTATGTATCGAACCTGTATGGCATTTGTAACATGAAGGTTGCCGGTCGGTCAATGTTGTACCGTGACATCCCTGGCATGTGGCTGATGTCGATTCATGCATCACATGCGTATCCTGGTTATGGCAGACCGCCTTACAGTTCGTGTCTTCTGCCATTTTGCTTACTGTCTCATATTGTGCCACTTCTGCTTGAACCATAGTGACCATTGAGAATATTACTATTAATAATAGCAAAACTTTAATTTGCTTCAATTTTTCTCCTCCTTTCAATATTTTGTGTATAATTATTGATTTCCATCTCCCTTATGCTAATATTAACTTTTCGTTTTAATCATAGCATATGGATAGCACATCGTTGAGTAGGTACTCATTATTGTCAAGTGTTCACCTGAATACAATCAGTGGTCTTTTCTCCCGTGGTTTTTTCTTATGTTCTTCGTGTGCACCCTCAACAACATCTACATATTCGTTCATAGTTTCCTTACCGGTTAAGAACAAGGCCTTAACATTTTGTGACATCCTCGGATCTGTTCCCAGGAATCCCAGATGAATGATGAGTTCAAGCACGAACCAGTATGTTGCCCACAAGTGTATCATCCTGATCAGTTCAACTCCGCTCATACCAATAAATGCAGCTGCACTACCGGTTATGTCATTAACGAACCAGGCCATAAAATTATTCCATACAGGTATATCAAAATTCATAAATCCGAATTTCAGGTCTATCATTATGATGCCTGTCAGTCCGATAAAGAGAATGGCCATTGCTTCAAATACCACCATAAGTTTATAGCCCGGATGAAGTTTATTTTTATAATGACCAGTAGTTTTATCGTAAATCGTGTATTTTGGATATTCCTCAGGGGGTTTAAATACGCCAACAATGGCTTGATAAAGCCTGGCAAAATCTTTCAGGCCGAATAAGTCATTCAACAGGTGACCGCTGGTTATCAGATTGAACGGTATAAATGTCCAGTTGATCACCAAGAACAGGATACCTGCAATCACATGAATTAGACGGAGGGTTTGATATGACATCAATTCCCATGCATGTAAGCTACAAGTATTGAACTGTATAGCCATGTACAGTCCTGTAATTAAAAGCAGAACACAAGTTATCATATGTGACTGGTGAGCTATCATATCCCTCAGTCTATACCGTTTTCCTACAACATCATTATCAAAGTTTTGATTTCCCTGCATACACATCCTCCATTTCAAACATATAATTGTAAATCACCGATTTGGAAGCTCAATACACTCCACAAACGTACACAGATGTTTACTCTATATTTATTAGATTATATTTTTGTAGTTTACATTGTTAGATATAGTTTTCGTTTAAGTTCTGGCGAATCGCACTATATACCCTGTCAATCTATCAAATGTGCTTTATGATATGGGGTGCCTCGGGAATAATCAACTCCTTTAAGGCAAGCTCGACCGCTGCCGGTGAGCCTGGTAAACAGAATACCACGCATCTACCCACGATCCCGGCAGATGCCCTGGAGAGCATAGCAGCAGTTCCCACATCTTCCAGGCTTTTCAGCCTGAACAGTTCACCAAAACCGGGAATGGTCTTATCAAAAAGTGGTTCCACCGCTTCCAGGGTCACGTCTTCTGGCGCAAGACCGGTGCCGCCACTGATAACGATAGCATCAATATCTGCACCAATTTCCAGACCGATATCTACACCCATATCTGTGCCTGTCAATTCCCGGACATGCCCGGCAATCAAAGTTTCATTGTCAGGCAGCAGTGAATATGTTTTGACCTCAAAACCTGAACCCGATATCAGGTCTATCATGACCGTTCCTGATATGTCATCGGCAAGCTGGGGCCCGGATACACTGCCGTAAGTCTCATATCTGGATGTGCTTACTGTAATAATTGCGAATTTCACTATTGCTGGAGCATTCTTCTTGTGTTGTGCAGGCGTATTGTCCCAGGGCATGAAGAGATTTATGTGTCATGGATTATATGAATTAATCTATTCTATGCAGATAATGGCTATTGACGTAGGAAAAGGTACACAGGATATACTGCTGTACGACAATACACAGCATATTGAGAATAATATCAAGATGGTGCTGCCATCCCAGACCAGGATAATTGCACAGCGCATCAGCCATTCCACAGATGCTGGGCGTGATATCTTCCTCACAGGTACTACCATGGGCGGCGGTCCCTCGGGCAAGGCTGCACATAAACATATCAAGACGGGGTTGAAGGTCTATGCCCATCCTGATGCTGCCCTGACCCTGCACGATAACCTGGAGAAAGTGGCGCAAATGGGTGTGACTCTGCTGGGCAAGAAGGACACGGTACCCGGGGGGGCAGTGCAGATCGAGATGTGTGATGTGGATACTCATGCCCTTGGCACAGCACTGGGGCTGTTCGAGACACAAATGCCCAGGGACTTTGCAGTGGCAGTACAGGATCACGGAGAGGCACCTAATATGAGCAATCGCGTGTTCAGGTTCCGGCATTTCAAGGAACTGTTGGAGCAGGGCGGTGAACTGGAGCGGTTCGCTTATTTGAATAAGGTGCCGCCCCACCTTTCCAGGATGCAGGCAGTCATGGGGTGCTTGAAACATCACAAAAACAATGTACTGCTCATGGATACGGGGCCTGCTGCCATTTGCGGGGCGCTGGCAGGCAGTACCGGTGGCCCGGTGGTTGTTGTGAACATCGGTAACGGGCATACCCTTGCTGCCGTGGTGGCAGAGAACAGGATGCTGGCATTGTTCGAGCATCACACCCGATATGTGGATGCACAAAAGATGGACGAACTTATCAGGCGGTTATGTGATGGAGAACTTGGGTTTGATGATATTTTCAATGATGGTGGGCACGGTTGTTATATCCGGCAGGCCGTAGGGTTCTCAAACATCGAATCAGTGATAGTGACAGGTCCAAACCGCCAGATTATGGAAGATTCAGTGCTTGATATGGAATTTGCAGCACCTCACGGGGATATGATGCTTACCGGATGTTTCGGACTTGTGGAAATGTTTGGGAAGAAGATGGAAAGCAGGCACGACTGAATTCTTATTACATCTTTATCCTGCCGATCTCCAGATACATGATCTCTTCTCCCCGCTGCCAGGCAAAAACCATCTGTTTTCTCACACTGTGGGCAAGCCTGATCGCCCTTGATAGCTGGGGCAGGTTGAACACATGTTCGATGTTCACTGCATGTACAAGGAATTGGGAATGCATCATCCTATCCAGTCCGTCAATTTTTTTATAAACCCGGTAATGGGTGCCGAATTTATACCCGGTCTTGGCTACCATCCCCGAATTCCTGAGGTCCCTGTAGACTGCCAGTTTTTCCTGGAAATCGCTTTCCACATTGATTGCATTATCAGCAAATTCCATGCTGGCAAGTAAATTATCCCCACTGCTGTCCATGAGGTCCAGTACCTTTTTCTCCTGTAAATATGCTGCCTCCACTAATGATAACTGGAGGCGGACTTCATCTAAGGGTTTACCATAAAAGAATTGTTTATGCAGCAGGGCAGAGGCGTCGGCATCCCAGACCATGACCCTGTCTTCTAAGAGGGTGGCCTTTATACCCGGACCTGGGACATTTTCATTCATATCGCCTGTCATTGTGCGAAGCTTCACACCGTAGAAGGTGATGTCACTTTCTTCGTCCACTACAGCAATCACAAGTTCCTTGCGCATGTTGGCTGTGGTCTCAAGCTGGCGTACCAGGTCTTTCAAGGGCATGGGATTACGCTCGGAGAGTGCGTACACGAAATATTTCGAAGGGGTCTTACCGGGCCGGCCACCTCTGGGATATACCCTGAAATCTGTGACGCCGGGTTTTATGAAATAACCCCTTTCACGCATATCTTTATAGACGATGTATTTTACTTCGAAATTCTCTTTTTCCCTACTTGCATAGCTGATGAGGTCCTTGAGATCAAGTTCCTTCTTATCCCTGGTGACCTTGATCTTGTTTTTGTAAGTGAGGTAGGCAGCTTCGATAAGGGTCAGTTCAAGGGAATCTTCTTTTGGATTACCATAGAAACTGGTGTTGTAAAGTGTCTCCTTAGTATCAGGTTCCAGTTTCACGATATGGCCGTCCAGTTTGCCGTTAAATGCGTGGTTCTGGTTCATTCACTTCACTTATGAGAGGTTTTAGTTAAATGCCTTCCTGATGAATGCTGGTTAATAATCGTAAGGTATTTATTTTATCTCTTCATTTTGTTATTCCTGACCTGGATTTATATACCGGGCATGAAAGGAGAGAAATTATATGGTAGCAAAAGTAAATGTTGATGAATGTACAGGATGCGGAACATGTGTGGATGAATGCCCTGCAGAAGCCATCTCAATGAACGATAATGATATTGCTGTGGTAAATGCGGACGAGTGTACAGATTGTGGAATGTGTGTGGATGCATGTCCCACTGAAGCAATTTCGTTAGAAGAATAGGCACACAGATATATTTTCAAATCGGCCAACATATCAACGTGCCTGGTTTGAGAAAAAAAACATGCCAGTGAAAGTAGATATAGATGAATGTGTAGGATGTGGAACCTGCGTGGATGAATGTCCACAGGAAGCCATTTCAATGAATGACGATGACATTGCGGTTATCAGTGATGAGTGCACTGATTGCGGATTGTGCGTAGATGCATGTCCAACTGCCGCAATTTCATCGAATTAATGATCAAAATTTAATTTTTTTACTTTTTCCGGAACTTGGCCAATGACTGAAACAATCAAAACAGCTGTATTAGGTGCAACAGGAGCAGTAGGACAGAGGTTTGTTGAGGCTCTTGCCAGACATCCCTGGTTCGAGATCACTGCCCTGGCAGCCTCGGAGCGTTCTGCAGGAAAGAAATACCGTGACGCTGCCAACTGGCGATTGGAGTCACAGATGCCTGAAGAAGCAGCCGATGTCGAAGTGGTACCGGTTGATGTTGGAGCAGTGGATGCTGACCTTGTGTTCTCTGCACTGCCGGCGGACTTCGCAAAGAAAGTGGAAGCTGATTTTGTCAAGGCGGGCTGTGTGGTTGCCAGCAATGCAGGAGCGTTTCGGAAGGAGGCAGATGTACCTCTGATGATCCCTGAGGTCAACCCGGAGCACCTGGGGCTGATCGATGTACAGCGCGACAACCGCGGCTGGGACGGATGTATCGTGACAAATCCTAATTGCACTACAATCATGTTCACTTTGACACTGAAGCCCCTTATGCAGTTCGGGCTTGAGAATGTGAATATTGCGTCCATGCAGGCCATTTCGGGTGCGGGTTTTGACGGCATCCCTGGTATGGCTATACTAGAGAATGTGGTGCCCTATATCGGCGGTGAGGAGGAGAAGGTGGAGAGTGAACCTCTGAAGCTCCTTGGCGAGTTCGACGGCAGCCAGGTAATCCCTGCTGATTTTAATATCAGTGCAAGCTGTCACCGTGTGCCTGTGATGGACGGGCACCTGGAGGCATTGTGGGCTGGCATGGCGGATGACCCTACACCCGAACAGGTGCGCCAAGCGTTTCTGGACTTTGACCCTGGAATTTCAGACCTGCCCACCGAGCCTGAGAACCCGATTATCGTGAGGGATGAACCTGACAGACCCCAGCCCAGGCTGGACAGGAATGCCGGCAACGGCATGAGTGTGTCTGTGGGCCGGATACGGGAAGGTATCAGGTACATAGTGATGGGACACAATACTATTCGGGGCGCGGCAGGTGCCAGTGTGCTGAATGCCGAGTTGATGCATAAGAAAGGGTATTTCTGAGTCCGGTCAGGACTTGAGGATGCCTTGGTTTTTTTTAGTGGGGTTATTTCACCTTGAGAAGTGCTGTGCCGAGTTCCTGAGTATCGGCAGCCACAGCCCGAAGCGCAAACGAGCGTACTATTTTTTCAGTAGATTGTGAGGCAGTGTGTGGTACCAAATTCCATCCCCAACCTTTATTACCCATTAAGGTATCTATAATTCTCTCACTACATGCCAGTTTCATAGGCGGGATACGTCCCGCAGGAATGTAGCCCCTTCAAGGGCTGAACCGTGAAACCTGGAAACTAATTAGGAGATAACGAAACATGGCAAAATCAATGTATAGTCATATCAGGGATGCCTGGAAGAAACCTGACTCAACATATGTACACGAACTCAGATGGCACAGGCTCCAGGAATGGAGACGTGAAGCCTCAGTACAGAGAATAGACAAACCCACACGGCTTGACCGCGCCCGCAGCCTGGGCTACAAGGCCAAGCAGGGTATAGTCATGGTCAGGGCCGGTATCAGGCGGGGCAGTGCCCGGAAATCACGATATATCAGGGGCCGCCGGACCAAGCGTATGGGTATGAGCAAGATCACCCGCGGCAAGAGCATCCAGCGCATTGCAGAAGAGCGGGCAGGACGCAAATTCCCCAACCTGCAAGTGCTCAACTCATACTGGGTAGGCGAGGACGGTAAACACAAATGGTACGAGATCATCATGGTGGACACGTCACATCCGGTCATCAAGAACGACCCCAAATTGAACTGGCTATGCCATCCCAACCAGAAAGGACGGGTCTTCAGGGGCAAGACAAGTGCCGGAACAAAGGGCAGAGGCCAGCGCAAACGCGGCAAAGGTACTGAAAAGACTAGGCCCAGCATAAGGTCACGCGGTAATTTAGGTAAGTGAGGTCTGTGACCTCACATCATTTTTTTCAGGTTTTAAACAAACCTGATTGCCCGGTCAACTATCTCTTATAGCGGGCAATTTATTGTACTTTAAATGAAAATTAGATGCAGGAATGATTCATTATATCCATCTGCGCACAAGTGCACAGGCCACGGAAGACCCGGAAAAAGTACGATCAGCCCTGAAGCTACTTCTCCCACCTCCGGGACAATCCGGAAAAAAAGATACAACCAGCGTGCATGAGACCATCACAACAGGATACCACGGCAACCCCATTATCGTGATGGAGGCCGAGTTTAAACGGAACAAAGACTGCCAGTATGTGTTTGATCGTATCAGGGAACACTTGGGGCCTGCAGGTATTTCCCGGCTTGCAGCCGAACTGGAAAATCGAGTGGATGATGACTGCAACCTGTACATCAGGTTTAATAAGCAGGAAGCATATCTGGGCAAATTGATGACGACTACAAAATCCGATTCCATCCTTGTACGGATGAAAATAAAAGCTTATCCGGCCAGGGCCGATAAAGCGATACAGATCGCCCGGTCACTTTTAGGCGAGGGAGAATGATCATGGGCATAATAAAGAGTTCGAACTTCTATGACCTTAACGTCCATACACTGCCTGACTATGCAGACTCCCCATCAAGGATGATACTGGAAGCAAAAGATATGGGATATTCAGGCATCTGCCTGACCTCTATAAACCCTGCCAATACGTTTGGTGGTACTGACATCACCATGCCAATGCCCATGGATTTTGAGATATATACCGGAATCGAGATCCAAGCGGATAATGTATCCAAACTGAACAAATATATAAACAGGTCAGAAAATAAAGTGGATATCATCAGTGTCAGCGGGGGGAACGAGGACATAAATCGCGGGGCTGTGGAGAATGGGCGCGTAGATATACTTGCCCACCCTGCATCCCAAGGTAAACCCCTGAACCATGTATTATCTAAAGCGGCGGCAGATAACGGCGTGGCCATTGATTTCAATATAGATGCCCTGATATGGCACCGGGGGGGCAGCAGGGTCAGGATACTCACTGCCACCAGGCAGAATGCCAGGCTGGCACGTAAATTTGACGCACCTATGGTCATCACCAGTAATGCCAGGTCACACTATGACCTGCGCGGACCCAGGGAGATGATAGCACTGGGAATGCTAATGGGTATGACCCGGGAAGAAGCATTACATGCACTATCAACGGTACCCGGCTCTATTATTAACAGGAACCGGAATAACAACCGCATTATGGATGGAGTGGAAGTGATACAATGAAGGTCCTGCCCCCTACTTTGAGAGAATCGAACAGGTATCTGGCCATTTCCGTAACATCAGAAGGGGACATACCAAGGCGGGACCTCATAAATGAAATACTCTTTTGTGCAGCGACACTTCTCGGAGATGCAGGGAGCAGTGAAATGGGTATCCGTCTTCTGTCGTTTGAGGATAATAAAGGTATAATCCAGTGTAGGGTGGATAAGATATGGGAAACAAGGGCTGTGCTTGCAACCGTAACATCTATAAAAGGGATGCGGAGCAGGATAAAGGTACTGGGTGTATCGGGAACCGTTAGGGGAGCGACAGAAAAGTATTTACTAACGCAAGACATAAATGAGCCCGAACCTGAGAGAAAAAGAACCCAAACAATAAAAGAAAGTAAGATGATCATAGATGTGGGGACTATTTCCGGCAAAATAGTAAACCGGAATAATAACGAAATTGATTTGTTGTCAGAGGACCCACATTCTTTAGAAATACTAAATCGTTCTAATACCAGATATTTTGGTATTACGGTTTTTGATATTAAAAATAAGGAGATTGATGTATAATGCAGATGGCACCTCAAATGGGATATGATAGGGCGATAACGGTTTTTAGTCCTGACGGCAGGTTGTTCCAGGTGGAATATGCCAGGGAAGCTGTCAAACGCGGAACAACGGCAATAGGAGTAAAAGCAGTAGACGGCGTTGTACTGCTTGTAGATAAACGAATAACAAGTAAATTACTTGAAGCTGATTCTATTGAAAAGATATTCCAGATAGATGATCATATGGGTGCAGCCACATCTGGTCTTGTGGCTGATGCCAGGGCACTGATCGACAGGGCGCGGGTAGAGTCCCAGATCAATAAAGTATCGTATGATGAGCCCATTGGCGTGGAAGTACTGGCTAAGAAGATCTGTGATTTTAAGCAGACTTATACCCAGTACGGCGGCGTCAGGCCCTTTGGAACGGCATTATTGATCGCCGGTGTGGATGATAGTGTGGCAAGGCTCTTCGAGACCGACCCCAGCGGTGCCCTGCTTGAATACAAAGCTACCGGAATAGGTGCAGGCCGGGCCGAGGTGATGGAAGTCTTTGAAGAGAAGTATACCGATGACATCAAGCTCACGGACGCAATTTTACTTGGTCTGGAAGCTCTTCATAATACAACAGAGGACAAGTTTGATGCTTCTACCATTGAGGTAGGTGTGGTTGAACTTGAGACCAAGCAGTTCAAGAAACTCAGTTCCGAAGAAGTTGCCGATTATGTCAATGTGATACTGGAAGCCCATTCAAAGGAAGAAGATGCTGAAAGTGAAGAAGAAACCGGAACTGTTGAAGATGTTGAAAGTGAAGAGATAACCGAAGAAGAGACCGGGAAAGAATAACCGATCTCAATACAAATTGTTGGTTTGATCATGGTCACACTGGATAATGCCGTAATTGCCAGGCTTAAGAAAGGTGGGAAGCAGTTCGAAGTATATGTAGACCCGGATGCAGCTTTTTCTATGAAAAGGGGTGAAGAGATAGACATGGAAAAGATACTGGCAGTTGAAGACGTTTTTGAAGATGCCAGTAAGGGCGACCGTCCTGCAGAAAAGGATATTGATAATACATTCAAGACACAGGATACATTTGAAATTGCCAGGCAGATCATCCTGCATGGTGAGATACACCTGACAACAGAGCAGCGGAAAAAGATACTTGAAGACAAAAAACGCCAGATAATCAGCATAATCGCTGCCAATGCCATTAATCCCCAGACCAAGACCCCGCATCCGCCTATGAGGATCGAACATGCCATGGAAGAGGCGGGTGTGCATATTGATGCCATGAAGAGCGTGGATGACCAGGTGAATATCGTGATGAAGGCGATACGCCCAATAATCCCTATACGTTTTGAAGAGATCAGTATCGCAATAAAGATCGGTACGGATTATGCCCCGAAAGCTTATGGTCCTTTATCTAAATTCGGCACACTCACAAAAGAGGAATGGCAAAAGGATGGTTCGTGGATTGGCGTGGTCACAATACCTGCAGGTTTACAGGATGACCTGTTCGGTCTGGTTAATCACCTGACCAAAGGAAATGCAGATATAAAGATCCTTAAATGAAATTCGAATTATTACAAGATTATCAGGTTGAGGTTATAAAAAATGGATAAACACATTGTGGTGCCTGGCGATTTTCTTTCTGACGATATCAAGAAAGCAGGAGATGGCACCTTTGTGAGTGAAGGAAAGGTTTATTCAAATCTTTACGGACTTGCAAGTGAAAAGGATAAGATACGGGTGGTTTCCTTATCAGGGAAATATATTCCGCAGGATCGGGATTTGATTGTGGCCACTGTGAGTGAGATTACGTTTTCGAACTGGATAATGGATATCAAATCACCATATGATGGGCTGCTTAATGTGTCTGAATATCCAAGACGCATTGATTCCTCTGACATGGTTAAATACCTGGATGTTGGTTCATCCGTGCTCGTTATGGTTAAGAATGTTTCACGTTCCATGAAAGTAGAACTAACAATGAGGAACAACAAGTTAAGACCTATAACCAGTGGAAGGATTGTCCAGGTCTCAGCAGTAATAGTGCCAAGGATGATCGGGAGAAATGGATCCATGATATCTATGTTGAAAAAGGAGACTAACTGCGATATCATTGTGGGCCAGAACGGAGTTATCTGGATAACTGGCAAAGACCGCGATATGGATAAGGCTATAGAAGCGATACAGATTATTGAAAATGAAGCTCATATTGATGGACTCACTAATCGGATAAGTGGTTTTTTAAAAGGAGATGTGGAAAAAGAACCAGAAACAGTGAAACCGGCAGGTTCAGAGATTTTGGATGAACTACTGGACTGATTGATTGAGTTGAGAGAGGAAAGAGAGGAATTGTAAATGACAGACAAACCAGAAAAGTTCATAGATGAAAATGGCATTCGTTCTGACGGAAGGCGGGCCAACGAGATAAGGGATGTTAAAATCGAGGTCGGCGTATTGAGCCGGGCTGATGGTTCGTGTTATCTTGAATTCGGTAAAAATAAGGTAATGGCAGCAGTTTACGGTCCAAGGGAAGTACACCCCAGGCACCAGCAAAAATCCAATAGGGCTATTGTAAGGTATAAGTATAATATGGCTTCCTTTTCGGTAGAGGACCGCAAGCGTCCCGGGCCTGACCGCCGCAGTATCGAAGTTTCAAAGGTAAGCCGTGAAGCTCTTGAGGACCAGGTATTCACTGAATATTTCCCTAAATCTGCAATAGATATTTTTGTGGAGGTCCTGCAGGCAGATGCAGGTACGAGGACGGCGGCCCTTAATGCAGCATCCATTGCCCTGGCAGATGCAGGAATCCCGATGAGGTCACTGGTCTCAGCGTGTGCTGTCGGAAAGGTCGATGATACTCTTGTCCTGGATTTGAACAAGGATGAGGACAATTACGGCCAGGCAGATATGCCTATAGCAATGACACCAGACGGCAAGATCACACTGCTCCAGATGGACGGTCACCTTACTGAAGAGGAGTTCAGGCAGGGCCTGGAAATGGCACAGGAAGGGTGCAGGCAGGTATATGAAATGCAAAGGAAGGCACTGATCGATTATTATGCTAAGAAAACAGAGGTGTCGAGCACTGAGGTCACTGCTGCAGAGGATGTCAAGGAAGATGTACCAGAGGAACCCGAAGACGTCACTCCGGTTGAGGTAACAGAAGATACCGAAAAAATTGACGATACCAACGAAACCGGAGATGCCGAAGAAACTGAAGATACCGTAAAGGCAGGAGACGTGGAGGAGTCGGAAGATTCCAGCGAAGAGGTTCCCGATACTGTAGAAAACGCTGATGAGACCGACGGTCAAATGGATGAGAGTGAGGAGGAGAGTTCCAATGAATAAGGAAATAGTTTCAATAATCCAGAAGGACCAACTGTATAATCTAATGCTGAAGGGTGAGCGTGCAGACGGCCGGGCGTTTGACGAGACCAGGGAAATTAAGATTGAAACTGGTGTAATAGCAAAGGCAGAAGGTTCGGCCCGTGTGGAAATTGGCGATACTAAATTAATTGCCGGTGTAAAGATCAGCCCGGGAACTCCTTTCCCTGATACACCTGATGTAGGCGTGTTAATTACCAGCCTGGAACTTATACCTCTTGCATCCCCTGAATTCGAATCAGGCCCTCCCAGGGAGAATGCCGTAGAACTCGCCAGGGTGACTGATCGAGGCATCAGGGAATCCGGCGCAATAGATTTAAAGAAGCTGTGCATTACTGAGGGCGAAAAGGTCTGGATGATTTTCATCGACATACATGTGTTGGATGATGGCGGTAATATAATGGATGCTGCTGCACTTGGTTCGATAGCTGCATTGCTTACAGCTACAATTCCGGCAGAGCGTTATGGACTGGGTGAAGATGCACCGTTACCAATAAGGGATATACCCGTATCTGTAACTGCTGTGGATGTAGGCGGCGGAATTGTATTTGACCCATCCCTTCAGGAAGAAAGGGTCGCAAACACCAAGTTAACTGTGATATCCAATCAGGAAGGCGCACTTGCCGGCATGCAGAAGAGCGGCAATGGGTCGTTATCACCGGACCAGATCAACCACATAGTAGAAGTGGCCTGTAAAAAGGCACAGGATATGAGAGAAAAATTCCTGGAGATTTAGGATTATGGCAAAAAAATATACCCGTAAAGGTCACAAGACCCGGTCAGCAGGCAGGTTCGGGGTCCGTTACGGCAGGAAGAACCGGAAACTGGTTGCCGATATCGAAGAACGTATGAGACAGGGATATAAATGTCCAAGGTGCGGTATTATTGCAATCCGCCGTACCGATACTGGTATCTGGAACTGTAAGAAATGTGATTATACTTTTTCAGGCGGTACATATGTACCAAAGACATCTGTAGGGCTTGTTGCAGCAAGGTCTGTTAAGAAGGCAACAGAACCCGACATTGTCTATGAGGAACTGGAAGGTATCACACCCGGGACCATTGAAGCCGAAGAGACTACTCAGGAAGTGGAAACTAAAGTAGATGCTGTATCAGAAGTTGCAACTGATGTTGAAGCAGAAGTTGAAATGGATGCACAAGTAGATACAGTAGTAGATACTGAAGTGGAAACGGAAATAGATACTACAGCTACGGATATTGCTGACGATACATTGTAGATAATTCACAGGTGAACTGATAAATGGTATATTTCTGCACCCGTTGTAAGCGTCTGGTCGAGATCGACTATGAGGCCATGGGTATCCGATGTCCTTATTGCGGACACCGCATACTGATAAAACAAAGACCCACCCTGGTAAAAAGGGTAGAAGCAGTCTAACACAAGGTTATTTTCAGGAGGGTACAAGATACTCTCCGATTTTTTTATTTTTCCTTTTCAGGACTATAAAGGAGAGTTTGATCTGGAAATTAAATCAGAGTTTGTTTTTGAAATGGAGAGAGACGTTCAGGTAGTGTATCGGTCCCTCAAGCCTGAGCTGGAAGCTACTCATCAACGCAGTGCTACAGAACTGGGGATACAGGGCAATTCCCTGGTTCTAAGGATATGTTCAGAAGATATAGTATCCATGAGGGCTGCCTTGAATGGATGGCTGCGACTTATAAGGATAGCGGATGAGATGAATGCGACAATAGAAAGCTAGAAGTACTATTGTGGCATGAATGAAATCAAATTGATATATGAATAGGTGAATTTTAATGAGCGGAGAATTACCACCACAGGTCCAGAACCAGATTGCGCAATTGCAGCAGGTACAGCAACAGGCCCAGGCTTTGGCGCAGCAAAAAAACCAGTTAGAGATCATGGTTAAAGAGTCTGATATGGCTCTTGATGAACTTGAAACAATAAATGACGATGTAACTGTTTTTAAGAATATTGGCAATTTGATGATAAAAGCCGAGAAAGGCAATGTTGTCGAGGATTTAAAGGAAAAGAAAGAAACCCTTGATCTTAGACTCCAGACAATTGTCAGGCAGGAAGAACGGATCCATAAGAGATTTACACAATTACAGGAACAACTCAAGACGTCTGTGGGTTCACCGGGAATGCATGCTGAATAAATTTCAGTTTTTTTAGGTATCATACCATGGAAGTCGATGAGTTCGGTTTTTATAACCGGCTCCTGGATTATTCAAATATCCTATTTCTCTGTCACCGGAATGCAGACCCGGATGCAGTAGGAAGTGCCTATACGTTAGCTGAAGCTGTAGGGGGAGTCGTTGGTTTGGTGGATGGATGCAACCGTGTTGGCAAGATGTTGATCAATGCACTTGAGATCAATGTGGTTGTAAATCCTGATCCTTCCAATTATGATTTTACTGTAGTTGTGGATACAAGCACACAGGCGCAGCTCAACGATATAAAGTTAACAAAATACGCTGTCGTGGACCATCATTCCACGTGCTCAATAAAAGATGGTGCTGAATTTTATATACACAGGTGTGTCAGTTCTACTGCAGAAATTGTGTTTGAAATAATCAAGAGTATGGGTGCTCCTGTCATGAGGAAGTCTGCCATGTCCCTTATTACCGGTATTATCACTGATACAGGTAATTTTAAATATGCTTCACCCCAGTCATTCAGGACACTGGCAGAGATCATAGAGACCAGCGGAGTGGAATATGGGGAGGTGGTGGATATATTAGCATCCACGCCCCAGGATATCAGTATGAGGATAGCCATCCTGAAAGCTGCAATGAGGGCGCAGATCCAGCGTGTAGGCGAACATATCATTGCTACCAGTACTATAAGTTCTTTCGGAGGTACTGCGGCAGGTATGTTGACCCATATCGGTGCAGATGTGTCTTTCGTGGGTGCCGATAAAGAAGGTGTTATCAGGATTAGCGGCCGGGCAAGACGCACTGCCATTGATGACGGTGTGAACCTGGGCCAGATCATGCAGGAGGTTAGCAAGGTGTATGGCGGTACGGGCGGGGGACATGATGGTGCTGCTGGGCTGGATGTGGAGGGGGGAGATATCCAGGCGATACTTAAAAGCTGTATGGATGTGAGTGTAAGGGTGCTGCAACAACATAAAAACGGGTGAATTTTGCGGCTTTTTTGAAGATTGGGCTAAAAAAGTATTTAAATCACACTATCTAATTTTAAAACATATATATGGTGCAATCACTGACCACTTTTCTTTATACTCAACTTTTCCATCAGGTAGTCAATAGTAATATTCATAAAATTCCTGAAAAGGATACAACATCCAATAAAGATCGTTAATATACCTATCGAAATAAAGGCGAACTGAGAAATACTGCTCCCTATTCTGGTGGTTTTATCTTCATATCCTGTTATTTCCCTGGGAACATAAAAAAAATCAGAGAAAACGGGTGCAAATAAGATCAACAAAAGGCCAATGATTATGATTATTGTTCCGGTACTGACCTCATCGACATCATCGTTCTGTTTTCTTATCATCCATGAACACACCCACACATCAATATTATATTACTTGTTAATGACCATGAGCAATAATATTTTCCCTTCAAAGTTCATTGAACACAATCTTTTTTTCCAGGATTATTCAAATCGCCATTTTCTCAATTTTTTTGATAAACTCTTGAAGTTATATTATAGATTGAAAGCAAAAACCCGAAGCAAATATTTATAATTACAGCATTAACTTGAGAGGTCATATGGTTAAAGTTACAATAAAATTATTCGCAAACCTCAGGGAACAGGTAGGAAAAGCAAAAATCGAAGCCGACGGCAGTGATCTTCGTGAAGTAATAGACATTCTCACAGGGAAATATGACGGTCTCGGAGAACTGATCATCAAAAACGGCGAGATACACCCATTCATCCATGTTATGGTCAACGGCATCAGTGTAAAGGACAAGGACGGCCTGGATACTGTACTTAATGAGGGCGACGAGATTGCCTTATTCCCGCCAGTATCTGGCGGCTGAGGGAAGTTTATGGATAAATTGTTCAGGTCACGAGTGGATTTGGATACTGCAGGAAAGACATTTTTCGATATAATCCAGCCAATAAAAAGTATCGAGAGCATTCCCATTGAAAATGCTGAAAGCAGGGTGCTTGCTTCTGAAGTAGTTGCCGACTGTGACGTGCCCCATTACAGGCGTGCTGCCATGGACGGGTATGCAGTAAAAGCTGCCGATACCCTTGGTGCATCCACATCATCACCGATTGTCTTTACACTGACAGAAAAAGATGTTAGTCCTGACACCTGCCAGAGGGTTCATACCGGTTCGGCCATGCCCACTGGTGCTGATGCGGTTGTAATGCTGGAAGATACCAGATATATGGATGGTGTAGTTGAGGTTATGGCACAGGTACACCCGGAAAAACATGTAGGTGGGATCGGTGAAGATGTGGCCGCAGGAGAGCGACTTTTCAGTGCCGGACACCAGCTGCGTCCATGGGACCTGGCAGTACTGGCATCAAGTGGTATCGTGGATGTAGAGGTATTCCACCGGCCACTGATTGAGATTATACCGACAGGTGAAGAAGTTGTGGAAAGGGGGGCACCCCTGGAGCCCGGACAGGTATGGGAGACCAACAGCCTGATGACTGCCTCCTTTGTCAAAAAAATGGGCGGTGTCCCCAGGGTCAGTGAGATAGTCACTGATGACCCACGACTCATAGAGCAGTCCATACTGGCAGGTTCAGATGCCGATATGATCATCATCAGCGGCGGCACGTCAGTGGGTGAGCGTGACCATGTACCTGCTGCCATAGAAACTTTAGGTGAACTGCTGGTACACGGCGTGGCTATTAGCCCTGGCAAACCCACGGCCCTGGGTGTTGTGGACAATAAGCCAGTGCTTTGTATGCCAGGTTATCCTGTTGCAGGTCTTATTGCACTTTTGGTGTTCGGGAAGGAGGCTATCAGGATACTCGGACATTTCCCTGAACAGCCACCAACAGTGATACGGTTGCCTCTTAAGGAAAAGATCACATCCCGCCAGGGATATCACACTTTTGTGCGTGTACAAATAAGGCAGGGAAAAGTTGAACCATTAATGGTATCGGGTGCCGGGATACTGAGCTCTGTTGCCAGGGCCGATGGATATGTGGTGGTGCCGCCCAATATCGAAGGATACGGGGTAGGCACTGTGGTTGATGTTTTGTTATTCTAATCTTTTAAAATTGTTGATTATACTGGCTACTATCCTACAATTTAACCAGTTTTAGATGCCGAAGCCTATAAATCACACCCCATCTTTTCATATTATGCGCCCTTTTCTTCCTAATCCCCTTCGAAGTTTTTTGGGGCGCTTGATGTGCCCAGACTCATTCTATTCACTAAATGTTTGATTATGGGCGCATCCTATAGCCGAATTTCTAAAAACCGATGCTCTTAAATACTTTTCTTTACAATGTTAATATATGAAAATCAGAGTTGTAAGTTCGAAAGATGAGATTCCCACAATTGGAAATGAAGAGATTGCCCATTTAACATTCAGACCATCAAACAAAGATATTTTTACATTGGTTCAAACGTGTCCCGGTCTGAAAGGTATCCACATCCCAACTTCATACATAAGTACTATCTCCAAATCAACGTTGATGTTCCTTGAAATGCGGAATATCGCCCTGCTGGAAGGCGATGTGTGGGGACATAGGAAGGATATCAATGAATACTATGAGATCAAAACCCAGATAATTGATAGGATTAATGAATTGAAGAAGGAAGGAAAATCCAAGGAAGAGATAATATCCGAGTTAGAAATGGAGACTCGATTGAGCAAAGATTTGATTGGGTTTTTGGTGTGAGATGTTAGCTTCTGGGCGCATCTTACAATCATATGATATAGAGAATACTTCCCTGAAATCGCTATACAGGCCAGGTTGCAATAATCTGAGATTCGTAATTAGGTTAGTATTATGTTGTTTGAAGACATTGTACTTTAGAACAGGGATAGTTATTGCAGGGATGGCTAATTGTGCATCCTTTATGTAATCTATTTCTAGGCACCCATTCAATTAATTCAGTGTATCAATTGTAGCGACATAGAAAACTATAAATTGTTTATTGCCTACTAACAAAAGGATTATGTACGGTCTGTCCCTAACATTATCACTAATTATCCGTTTCATTTAAAATTAAACCGGTGAAAATATGGTCATAGAAGAACC
Source organism: uncultured Methanosarcinales archaeon (assembly GCA_965370445.1). Lineage (GTDB taxonomy): Archaea > Halobacteriota > Methanosarcinia > Methanosarcinales > Methanocomedenaceae > Methanocomedens_A. The sequence continues at coordinate 21,619 of CBDUUM010000001.1, read as the reverse complement.
TAAACCCACTCAAGTCCAAATAAAGGGAATAAATCTAAGAAATATTTTTGATGATAGATTTTTAGGTGCAATGGACAAAGCTATGGGAAGGGATCTTTATTTTGTTAATTTAAAACTCATTGATTTGAAAGATGATAATAAAGGTGAAATCATTAGTATATTCCATCCAAATAAAGAAAAAATGGAACAGAATATATTAAATATTGACACTTTTAATCCAGAAACCCTCGAAAAAGTGTTGAAAGTTGTATTGAAATATAATGAGGGATTTGAAGATGAAAGCTCAGAATAGTATCGATTTTTCTGATTGCTATATGCCAGAATTTGGCTATTTTGGGAAAAATGATCCCGGCTTTAATCTGGACTGTAAACTTACAAAAGAGTGGGAAATTGATACATTTGAAAGTGAGATTGAAAAAACAAAAAAAGTTTTAGATGCAGAGACTTTGGCTAAAGAATTTGAAGCCTTAAAAAAGGAAAATAAAATACTAAATGAACGCCTTGGAATTATTGAAAGCGAATTATCAAAAAGGCATCTCATAGGAGTCCAAAATCTCATGTTTTCTCATGACGTTATAGATGAGATTTGGGATGAAGAAGATGACTCCCTCTAATTTGTCTGTTGACCAACGTGATATTGTCTGGTTGGAAATTACTTATTCAGATTTATCTGGTTCCAAAAGAAGACCGGGATTAATTTTATCAAACAATTTATATAATTCAACTCATAATGATGTTATTTGTTGTGCAATAACCAGTAAATTACGAAAAGATTGTTGCATTGCTATTGACAATGCAGATATTGAGAGTGGATATTCTTTTAAAAAAGACAATCGAGTTAGATTTGATTGGATACTTAAAGTTCATAAAAGTTTAATAAACAATAAACATGGGACATTAAATGCGCAAAAAACTCAAGAAATAATTGATGCAATTCAAGATTTAATTCAGATAAAATAAATTTAATATCATGTATTAAATTGAGTATATTTTGTGCCTCGTTTCAATCAAAAGTTCCATGCACCCTTTAGATGCTTCGGACTTGAGCGTTAGCGAAGTCCGGGGTCGTTGACTTAATGCCCTCTTAATGAATATCCTGTTTTTTAATACTTGTCATATCCTATTAAAAACCTTTGCGTGGAGATAACTTTAAATTAGCAACAAGTCTAATATCAAAAGTGATGATAATATCGAAACGACCTTTAGGGGTGACAATATTAGCAATATTGGCATTTATCAGTGCAATAGCAGGGGTTTGTAATTTAATCGCTCTTCTTTCAAGCGATATGTATCTTTATATGACATCATATTTCCTGCGAATCATATGGATTAGGTCTATAATCATGGCTATACTCCTCCTCTCGCTTGCTTATGGATTTTTGAAGGGATTACGGTGGTCTTGGTTTTTAGCTATGATTATGCTCGTAATTGGGATTATTTTGCAGGTCCGTGGAACGTTGATCCTTTTGGGTACTTTGTCCTCGTATCGAACTCCAAGTGAAATCTTTATGCCACACTATATTGTGACGTACATTGTCCTTTTAGTGATCTTAGTGATCTATGGGCTAATTTTATTTTATCTTACAAGACCACACGTGAAAACATATTTTGGTATCGGTCAGCCAGGCGACATTACTTCCACAGTGAAAGAAAGCAAAAGAACAATAGTTTTCATTGTCGCTGTACTTGTTATAATCGCAGGAATATGTATTTGGGGATTTACACCATCAGGTGATATTAATATAATCAGTGTTTCGCAAACGCCGGAGAATCCACAACCAGGAGATACGATAACAGTTATTGCAGAAATATCTGGGGGTTCTCCGTTTTTGGGGGTTAGTGCTTCTTTACATTGTTCCGGACGTATGGAAGAAACTGTGAATTCGATTGATAATAATAAGTATTCATTCACATTTCCCCATCCTTTTGAAGACGGCACAGAAAAGTGGTATGTGATAAGAGCAGGAGATAAAGTTTCAGAGGTATACATCCTTCAGGTAGGTCACGTTGAAAGAAGTAACATAACTTCTCTTGCCATTACAGATGTTATACAAACGCCTGAAAAGCCAACAACAGCAACTTCTTCTGTTGAGATAAGCGCAAAAGTTACAAGCAATGTCACCATATCGGAAGTAACATTAGAACATATGCGAATTTATGAAGATGGTGGTGGCAGTGGTAGCGGTTCCATGTGGTCTGATGGGAACGGTACATACGAAAAACGTATTTCTACACAGGATTACAAATCGGGTACTTGGGTATTTTACAGAATAACAGCCAGAGATGAATCAGGCAATACTGCAGTGACGCCTGTTTATACGTTTATGTTGTAGTGTCCACAGACATGTTGCAGAGCAGACATGCGTTCAAGTCATCTCAGAAATGGATGCCCTCCGAATTCATTTTGGGCAGTGACCAAATCTGAATATCATCATTTAGTATTTGTGATTATAATTCCTCACCCACACCCATCATCACATAGTTAATAATTAGAATCAGGGCTTCTGGTGTGGGATGCAAGGCAGTAAGCTATATACGAACATCCTTGCAGAAGTAGTTTACCGATTACTTGTTCTAATCGCCGATAAGTTTGCCGATTGACAGGCCGCCACCGCCGCTACTGCCCGAATCCCCTATTGACATGTGAGGTGCAAGGGCAGCCGCCAGGTTGGAGATGCTGAGTGACTGGATGATTATCTTTCCAGGTCCTGTAAGTGATGTCAGGAACAGGCCTTCACCGCCGAACAGCGATGTCTTGATGCCGCCTGCCCTTGTAATGTCATACTGGACAGATGATTCGAACCCGACAACTGAACCCGTGTCCACTTTTAAGGTCTCACCGGGCTGCAGGTCTTTTACTACAAAGTCGCCGCATGCGTGAATGAACACTGTACCCTGTCCGCTGTATTTCTGGAGTATGAACCCTTCTCCGCCAAAGAATCCTGCACCCAGTTTTTTAGTAAAGGCTACGTCCATGTCCACTCCGTTTTCGGCACACAAAAACGCATCCCGCTGCGCCAGGAATTCGTTGCCGGGGCTGATTGGTATTGCTTCTATCTTACCAGGGACATTGCCTCCGAATGCTACAAACCCATCACCCTGGGCTGTGAATTCAGTAATAAAGAATGATTCGCCGCTGACCATGCGCTTAAAACCCTTCATTAGACCGCCTTTAGCCTTGGCCTGCATATCCATATTACTGCTCATGTGGTTCATGGCACCGGCTTCGGCATAGACTGTTTCGCCCCCCTGCACGTGAAGTGTTACCAGCTGGAGATTGTCTCCTGTTATTTCATATTCCATTATTTGTATCCTCCACTGCGGTTTATTTGCTATACTTTGTATGTATTTAGTAGTATATTGAGATAATTAGAGAAGTCGCTGGTATGGAACTTGAAAGTCAGGGGCATTAAAATGGATGCTCCTGTTTTATATCTGCTATTTTTGAACGTGTAGGTTATTCAGTCGCTTCCTCAACGTTTTCTGCAGCTTATTCAGCTACTTCCTCAGTTGACTCTTCGTCCGTCCCCTCTTCCCCGGCCCCGCCACCAAGCAGTTCATCAATGGACTTGGTGCCGTATTCCTCTACGAGCACATTGATCTGGCTGACATCAGATGAGATCTCTTCACCCCTCACGGTCTTGCGGCGTCTCATACCTTTAACAGGCGAATTGAAACCTACTCCACCAGTCACAAGTATCTTACGCCTGGGTGAACCGGGAAGACCACTGCGCATGGGAAAACCCCCCTTATCAGTCCCGCCCTTTATTTTCAGGGAATAGCCCGGAAGACCTACAGCGTCCCCGCTTACTACATCACCTATACTTCTACCTATGAAACCATTAGCATGGCTGCCAGATACCTCTATCTGGTGTGCCAATCCTGTATTGCTGTCTGAAACTATAATTCGAAAATCTGCCATTCATTATCTCCTTATGGGATTATTATCATTATTTGAAATCAGATACGTGATCCATATCTGAGATATAACGGACTTAACAGGCTATAAACATATTTAATATTATCGAGGTAAGATGAGTTTTATCCCAAATACTGGATGTGCCCGGCACAATTGGTAATAATTAACATATAGTAGATAATGGGGATAAGTATGAACCCTGACGGTCCGGTCATTGGCATCGACATCGGCGGCGCCAATACCAAGATAGCTTCACATGACGGACAGATCACTGAACTACATTATATTCCCATGTGGAAGGATACCCGCCTGCCCGAAGTATTAGGGGAAGTTATACACCGCCTCAAACCCGCAAAGGTTGGAGTGGTCATGACAGGGGAGCTGGCAGATTGTTTTACAGATAAGGAACAAGGTGTCAGTTTCATAATGGATGCCGTAGATGCCGTATTCCCTGGCTCACTGTACCTGAATAACAGGGGCGAGTTCATAGATCCAAGCGGCGATATCAGGTCACTGGCAGCAGCCAACTGGACCGCTTCAGCCCTGCTGGCCGGAAAGGGGCGTGATTGCATATTCGCTGATGTGGGCAGCACAACTACCGACCTTATTCCGGTAAAGCACGGCCGTCCCCTGGCTGGTACGACAGACTTCCAGCGGCTTGGACGCCATGAACTATTATACAGGGGCATACTCCGCACCAATATTGCAGCCCTGATGGAGCGAATTGGACTGGGCAGTAACAATTATAGATTATCTTCAGAGCTTTTCGCCCAGACCGCTGATGCCAATCTGCTGCTGGGAAATATCAGCCAGGAGGATTACACCTGCGAAACAGCCGATGCCGGTGGGAAGACCCAAAAAGATGCTGCAAGACGCCTGGCCAGGGTAGTGTGCGCAGATACCGCCGAACTGGATCTGAATGATATTATTGATATTGCCTGGCAGGTTTATTACCGCCAGAGGGATGAACTGGCAGAGGCACTGGGAATACTGGCATCACAACACGGCATCAATACTGTGGTGGGAGCAGGACTGGGCGAGTTCATAGTACGTGATGCGGCGAAGCATGCCGGACTTACCTGCATCCTGTTATCTGAAGAATATGGCAGTGATATCTCAAAAGTATTCCCTGCATATGCGGTTGCGTGCCTGGTAAACGATATCTGATCAGCCTACCATACCTTCAACCTACTAACCTACTATGCCTTTGACGAACCTATCATGCCTTCGACGGCTTCCATATCCACATGTGCCAGGAAGTGCTGTGCCAGTTGGTGGTAGGGGTCAATGTGTGTGATCCTGTCCCTGATGCTGCTGAACTTGAGTCCGCGGCTGGCATAAAGATACTCCAGGAATGCATCCCTCAAGTTCTCATTCTCGAAAAGGCCGTGCATGTATGTACCCCATATCAATCCTGTCACATCGACACAACCGTCATCATCGAAAGCCGGTATCTTATTGCGCAGATCACTGTGCAGTCTTGACATGCCCATATGTATCTCGTAACCGTCTACCTGCTGTCCGTTGATGCTCCCCAGGATGGGGCCGGTGCCTGTTACGGTTTTCCTGGTCCGGACAGTTTGTTTTTCATATTGTGTAAAATCCGTGGAAATATCAAGCAGCCCAAGTCCGTCCAGACTGGATACACTCCCGGCGCTCCCCTCAATTCCACTATCGGTAATGGTCTTTCCCATCATCTGGTAGCCGCCGCATATCCCTATAACCGGGATGCCCGCATGTGCAAGTTCAAGTATCCGGGTGTCTGTGCCGCTGTCTTGCAGCACTTTCAGGTCATCAATGGTGTTCTTGGTACCCGGTAATATCAGTGCATCGGGCTGGCCAAGGTCGTCACCCGGCTCAACGTACCTTATATTTGATAACTGCTCCAGGGGCTCAAAGTCTGTGAAATTTGATATCCTCGGCAAGTTTATGACTGCAATATCCACAAGGCCGTTATCGCTACTGAACAACTGTTTTTTATCTGCGATCGAGACAGAATCCTCTGATGGAATGGATAGTTTGGTATATGGTATGACACCCAGAACTGGTACACCGGTCAGTTTTTCCAGTTCCTCAAGCCCCGGTTCCAGTATAGCAGGGTCGCCCCTGAATTTATTGATTATAACGCCCCTGACCAGCGGTGCGATGTCGTCGGGTAGTAGTTTCATGGTCCCATAGATGCTGGCGAACACACCGCCCCGCTCAATGTCACCAACAAGGATAATGGGGGGCTTAAGCAGCCTGGCAGTGCCGATATTGACCACGTCCCGGTGGTACAGGTTGATCTCGGCGGCACCCCCTGCCCCTTCGATTACAATGATGTCATGCTGTTTGGCCAGACTGCTGTATGCACGCTCGACAACCGTCATCATATCTTCAATGGATTCATAATAGTCACCGGCTGTACGGTCTGCATACGGCCTGCCCATTATGATTACCTGGGACTGGCGGTCACCTTTGGGTTTTAGCAGGATGGGGTTCATGTCTGCTGTGGGTGGGATGCCGCATGCTTTTGCCTGGATTGCCTGTGCTATGCCTATCTCGTCGCCGTCGTCTGTTATCCAGGAATTGAGGCTCATGTTCTGGGCCTTGAAGGGTGCCACATTGAATCCCTGTTCGGCAAAGATGCGGCAAAGGGCTGTGACTACTATGCTCTTGCCGACATGTGAGCCGGTTCCCAGTACCATCAGGGGTTTTGCGGTGTCGTTCATTGTATCGAGTCCGGTGGTAGTTGATGGCTATGTCTATCCTGTATGTAGAAAAGCATATTGAATTATATACAGCAATGAAATCCTTTCTGCTGCCTGGATTTCCTAAATCACATAAAATTTTACTTCACGTACAATAAAAAAAAGTATTGCGCTTATTTTACGCGCAATATATTGATGATTATTTCTGAACTGCTTTTTCAGAACGCTTGAACCGTCTGCGTTTTGTACCTGCTGAATTGTACCGCTGTGCGGGACCCGGGCGCTTGTATTCCAGATTGCTTTTTTCAACCATTCTGACTTTTCCCTTTCTGCCCTTAATTCTGCCCCATTCGGTTGAACCGGTTTTACCCATTTTTTATCCTCCGATTTTCAATAGTATGATCAATTAATAATATTCATCCTGATCTGGTCGTCCAACATTGGACCGGATATGCTTATAATTATCGGTGGCTCCTTATTTCATTTCCACTACCTTAAAGGACATATCCCTTATGCATTCACCATCAGGTTCGCCCGCAATATTCAGGATTTTGTATTTTCGTCCGGGTACCGGACCGGGACGCTGGCATATTTCAAACATCTCGCAATCCTTCTCATCGCAGTTAACAGGTTCATACGTGATGGTCGAACCCAAGTAAGCTTTACTGCTCTCTATCAATACCTTCCATGGTACCTCAACCACATCCACAGCCTGCACACCACCATCATGTATTGAACAATCAAGGGGTGCTGCATTCCTGATACCAACTATCTTATAATGGCCTCCCTCATCCAGGTTCAGGCATGTGCTCTTGAGATTACATTCATTACAATCCTTGCTTTTGCCTTTAAATATGAATTCTACGCCTGGTTTTGCCATTCTTACGCCAATAAGTGTCACAATAGTATCTTCATTCATCCTTCATTCTCCTGTTTTGCTTTAATTATCCTCACTAAGTAATAATGTATTATAGTATTTCGTAAATTACCGGATATTATTCTACAACCCCTGTGATCTTTGCAAGCCTTCTTGCTGCCCCTTCAGTCAATCCCGTACTAAGTATGGTATATCGTTCCGGCCTGATAGTATGGGCTTTCATCAAGGCTTCTATAATATGTTCAGGGTCAATACCAAGTTCTTCTGCATTGGTTGGTGCACCTATGGTCTTTAATGTACGACTGATCCCATGCCAGTCGCCGCCGTGCAGGTACATCATCATTATTGAACCCACGCCGCATTGTTCCCCGTGTAGTGCAGGCTTTGGAGCTACCTGGTTCAGTGCATGACTGAACTTATGCTCGGAACCGCTGGCCGGTCTGGACGACCCTGCAATACTCATAGCAACACCGCTTGCCACCAGTGCTTTGACTACGGTTCGTGCGGATTCAGGCAGGCCGGGCCTGATCGATTCGGCTGAGTCCATCATGATCTTTGCTGTCATCATGGACAGGTGTGAGGCATACTCACTGATCGTTACATTCTTGAGACGGTGAGCCAGTTCCCAATCCCTGACCGCAGTGCATTTGGAAATAATATCACCGCAGCCTGCAGCCAGGAGCCTGAAAGGTGCATCTGCTATTATCTGTGTATCTGCTACGACTGCCACCGGAGGTTCTGCCTCCACCGATACTGTCTCCCCATTATGGGTTATCGATGCTCTTGAGGATACGATGCCGTCATGTGAAGCCGCAGTAGGAACGCTGACAAATTGGTTACCTGTCTTTTTTGATGCCAGTTTGGCAATATCAATAGTCTTGCCACCACCCACACCCAATAAAAAAACACCTGTACTGTCATCGATCTCATAAATGAGCTGCTCTACTTTTTCCACTTCATCCATCTCGGGTTTATCCACAATTACCGAATGGACATTACATCCGTTATCTTCCAGTACCTTAGCGACAGTACTGCCAGCCTTGTTGATCGTAGTGGGTCCGCTGACAATTAACGCATTCCCATTAAGCTTAAGAGCGTTGCAAACATTACCGATATCGTTGATCACTCCGTTGCCTACAACCACATTCCTGGGTAGCAGCATCCATCTTGATTTAAAATTATCCGCATTTGATTCGTTCATATGATACATACCATATAATATCGTAAGAGGTTATAAAACATGGGGACTGGTGAGGGCATACAGGATTTTATCTACAGATATTATATCGATCCTATCATTTATGATACAGGTTACAACCCGGTAAATACAATAACATGGGCGATATTACTGGGCTTGTGTTTATTCGGCGTGCTAAAATTACTTGAAAAAATGGATGTAAGCGTAAACTGGGATTTTATTAAAGTCATCATCCCGTACATAATCGCGGGCTCAACTCTAAGGGTAATCGAGGATGCCGAACTGTTCGAGCCGCCAATCAAATACCTGTTCATTACCCCGCCAATCTATTTACTAATGTTTGTGATAACTGTCCTGCTGCTGTTTATCTCTATCAGGCTGCACAGGTCAGGATATGTGAATGACTGGAAAAAAGCCTTTGCAGCCGCTGGCATATTGTGGTCACTGGTCAACGTGGGAATACTGTTATCGGCAGAACGTATCGTTAACCCTGTGCACTTCGCTGTTATCGTCCTTCTTGGTACCGGACTGACAGCAGCAGCATACCTTCTGGCCAGGAACAGAGGTTGTTCGATGTTCACACAACGCATCAATATCAGCATCTTATGTGCACACCTGCTGGATGCATCATCCACTTTTGTGGGTGTGGATTATCTGGGATATTATGAAAAACACGTTGTACCTACCTTCATGATCGACCTTACAGGGACGGCCGCAATCATGGTCCCGCTAAAGCTTATCATATTCATTCCGGTAATATTCATACTTGATACCCAGTTCGATGAGGACGATGAGTCCAGGCGGCTCAGGGACCTGATGAAACTGACGATCATAGTATTGGGCCTGGCACCTGCCACACGTAACTCTATAAGGATGGTGCTTGGGATATGAACCAGAACGAACAGTATTATTATGTCGAAAGGAAGAGTTTTACTGCGGAGGCAAGGGCATACCTGGTACCACTGCGCCCCTACCTTCTTGTTATTATTACTTTGTTCCTGCTTGCAACGGCAGCGGGATATATGGCAGGATACTTAGACCCAAGTATCGTTGACGAGCTAATGGGGGAATTTGAAGAAACATACGGCTGGATCGCAGAAGAATCACCCACAATGATCATGCTGTTCATTTTCGCAAACAATACAATAAACAGTTTTATTGCCATGCTGCTTGGTACATTTTTCGGCATCTGGCCTGTTATCTTCATTATAGTCAATGGTTTTTTCATTGGTGTGGTGGTCTTCAGTTCGGTACAGGAGTATGGCATACTTGTGGTACTGTCTGCCTTGTTGCCTCATGGTATTATTGAACTGCCCATGATATTTATCAGTGCCAGCATAGGCCTGAGACTTGGGGTTCTCGCATTTCAGAAAATATTCAAGATAGAAGAAAAAGAGATCAGGTTCAAATATGAACTGTTCAGTGCCATCAGGTTCTTTGTCACGGTAATCGTCCCGTTATTGTTCATTGCAGCTATTATCGAGACCTTTATCACGTCAAGTATACTTTACGCACTGACTTCCTGAGGCTTGCCTTTATAGAAAGGTTCACGATTTTCCATTGCTTTATAGAACAAAGCTTCAAGCTCACTGTCACTGGCATGGCTTACATCCACAAGGTTGTCATTTCTCAACAGGCAGGGCTTTAGTTTACCGTCAGATGTCACCCTTAGCCGGTTGCAGTTGGCACAGAACACTGAATTATCAATAGGCTTCACGAGTTCAATTTCTGCACCATCCACCATGTATTTCTTCCTGCGGTGCATCTTGCGCTCGATCACAGATGTTGCCCTGGATTCCAGTTCTTTCGTAATGGTATCCATTTCCATGAGCAATCCGTCATTGCTAAAGTCCATGGGTTCGATTATTTGCAGGATCACGTTCCTATCGAAATTCTTTATAAAAGAGATCATGTCATTAATTTCACCGGAATTGACACCTTCCAGCATCACCATATTCAGCTTGATCGGTGTCAACCCTGCATCCACTGCAGCATATACCCCGTCCAGTACCTGCTGATGGATGTTACTGCTGCACCCGCATATTTTAGCATAGGTATCAGGGTTAAGTGTATCAAGGCTGATATTAACCCGGTCAAGTCCGGCTGCTTTTAGCCCTTTGGCTCTTTTGGATAACAGCACCCCGTTTGTTGTGGCTGAAACATTTCGAAGTTTGGGAAGCCTTGTGAGTATTTCCTCGAAATCCTTCCTGACCAATGGCTCACCTCCTGAGAACTTCACTTTTGTTACACCCAGGGTGACGGCCTTGTTGATGATCCTGATAATAAGGTCCACACTCATTTCTACCTCATAGCCGCTCTGCCCTTCATTGTGGCAGTAGAAACAGTTAAGATTGCATTTACTGGTTATTGATACGCGCAGGCTTGTTATTTTGCGGCCGTATGAGTCTATGAGTATATGGGATTCCATTTAATCAGGTTAATTGGAAATGAATATATTAAATGTATTGATTTTATGGTATGGATTTACTGTGGAAATTATGATAACAGGTGTCCGTGATTATTGGGAGTTATTAAATAATCGATATGATTAGAATCAATATATTCAAAATATAACTTATTCGATATATTATGGGGCAACTTTCATACTGTTTTAAGTATTTTTAAATCTAATGGTATTAATCATTTCAAATTGTTTTAAATGTAGGATGGTCGATAAAGGGGTTGATTAAAAATGGATACATTTGAAATAATATCAAAGATTTATGAAATGAGAGATGAATCCATTGCACAAGGGACAACCTCCCAGGACGCAATGGCATTTGCAGAACGAAATGTAGCAGAGAATTACCATATTTCCCATAATACCTTTAGGAAATTGATAAGAAATTAGAAAAAATAAGGTGTCAGACCCTTATTTTATTTTTTTTACTTTATGTGAAGTCTAACTTGATTCACTTTTCACTTAGGAATTGTATTTCTCCTTTATCTATCACTCCGCCTGCTTGTGGTGCAAAACAGCTTCCATCAATTTCCCACCCTCGGTCTGCGCCTGCACCAGCCCGGGAGGTATGATGGGGGGAGTTTTAGAGATGGAACGCTCAGCTTTTGTAAAAAAGATCGCTGCACTTGAAGGCGGCGAAACGGGCCAGACCTTCTCATCTGGAATGGCTGCAATAACTGGTGTAGTTCTTTCCCAGCTGGAACAGGGAGACCATCTTTTATCGACCAATGTGGTCTATGGTGGTACGCATGGATTATTTTCCTCAATTCTCACCAAGTTCGGTATAGAGGTCAGTTTTGTTGATACATCAAATCACGAAAATGTGAAGAGGAACATTAGAAAAAATACCAAGCTAATATTTTTAGAAACACCAGCTAATCCCACTATGATAGTTAGTGATATTGAAGAGATAGGTTAAATTGCTCGCAATATAGGTGCTCTTTGTGTTGTTGACAGCACATTTGCGACTCCTTGTTTCCAAAGACCTCTGCAATTGGGTGCAGATGTTGTTGTACATAGTTGTACGAAATATATTGGTGGTCATGCAGACCTGTTAGGTGGTGGTGGTGTTGGAAAAAAAGCAGATGAGTGGTTATAGCGGTATGATATCTTTTGGAATAAAGGGGGGCATAGAAGAGGGACAGAAAGTTATGAACAGTCTTGAATTGTGTTCACTGGCAGTCAGTCTGGGTTCAGTTGATACCCTGATACAGCATCCTGCGTCCATGACCCATGCGAATGTTCCCGCTGATGTACGAACTGAGACGGGAATAACTGATGACCTGGTGAGAATTTCAGTAGGTGTCGAGGATGTGGAAGATATTATCGCAGATCTGGAACAGGCTTTAGCGCAGCTGTGAATTACGATAGCTGATGCTGATATACTGGGGGGAATATCTCGGGGAAAGTCCTTATAGATGCCCCCCTGGACCCGGGTTTTTCGCTGACAGGGGTCATGCTATGGCTGGTCATCGTGTTGGTTTTCCCGGCCATTGCGAATTTTTACACGGCCTGTAAAGCGTCCCGGTTGACGGTGAACGAGGTGCTGGCATATGAATGATAGAGGATATGAATACGACATTAATGGGTGTGTTTGGAGCAGGTATTTATCTGCTCCATTATCTTTTTTTGATATGGTTTACGTACTATGTTATCAATTAATAAGTGTTATATAATTGAATGATTTTTGTAAAGTATACTATTTATAGTGAAAATAATATGAGGTTGATTGAATAATATGAGTAAATATAACTTTCCTAAAGTCGAAAATATAATAATTAGAAATTTTTCTCTTTTCTCTAAAAACGGGGAAGTTTATGAAATTAACGAGAAAATTGATGAGGGAGTTTATTGTTTAGCTGGAGCTAATGGGCTTGGTAAAACGACTTTTCTCAATGCTTTAAATTATGGCCTTACCGGGATAGTTCTTGCACCAAATAAAGAAGTATTATCTCCACAAGAAATCGTTCAAGTGAACAAGAGATTTACTAGCAGATATTTCGACGGTAGAATTGTTGATAAAAAAAATGCTGAAATCGAAATTTCTCTTAAAATTAATAATAAATATTATAAGTTTATACGTGGATTTTTTGAAATCGATTCTCTTAGATATTTAGAAATATTCAAAATCGATAATAATAATAATAAAATTCCATTCATATCTACAGAGAATCTCACCCCAAAAGAACTCAAAAATAAATATGAAACTGAAATTACAAACGACATCGGCATAAATAATTTTGAATACTTTATATTTTTACAACTTTATGTTCTAACTTTTGATGAAAATAGAAGAATGATATTTTGGGATAAACATGCTTCATCCCATACTCTATCTATTGCTTTCAATACTAACACAGAAGATGCAGAGAAACTTATTACTATTAAGCGAAAAATGGACAAACTTGAATCTGATGCTAGAAATAGTAGATGGCAAGCAACACAAATTGATAAAAAAAGAGAAAATCTTATTAGTAATTATGAAGGGAATACAGATAAAGAAACTATAAAAATAGATTATAAATATTTGCTTAAAGAACATGAAGCAATTAAAAATGAATATCATAATGTAAAAATTGAATATGATACATTGCTAAAAAAGCAAAGTTATTTGAATTCCGAGATTCTGCATCTGCGTATAGAACATACAAAACTGTTCTCAATATATTCTGAACCTCGTTCTAAATTATTAAATAATGCATATATAAATATGTCTCTTTCTAAGAAAGAATGTATCGTTTGCGGTGCAAAAAGTGAGCAGATAATAGAATCAATTCAAAATAACTTATATAAAGAAAATTGTCCGTTATGCAATACCAAAATTAATGACAATAAAGAGCAGGAACAAAATCAATTATTAGTAGAAATTGAAAAGAATGACGATAAAATATCAAGACGCAACAATGAACTTGAAAATATTACACTAAAGTCATCTGATAAAAAGCTTGAGTTCGAAAAAGTCGAATATGAATTTATTGAGATTGATAAACAGAAAGATTTATTTGAAAAAAATAATCCATTCATTTCGTCGAAAACCACAGGAAATGAAAGTATTGATTCTGTCGTAAAAGCATATAAAGAACAATTTGATGAATTTGATAAGATTTCTAAAGAAAAATATAAAGAAAGAGATGAATTGCAACCAGATTATGATTTATTACAAGCTAAAATTGAAAGTGCTTATAAAGAAGCAGAAGTTGATTTTGTCCCTATCTTTCAAAAATTAGCAAAAAGCTTTATAGGTTATGATTTAATTATTAATTTTTCAGACAAAAATCGAAATATGAAATTGATACTTGAATTAAAAGATACTGCAAGAACAGATAGTTCACATTTGTCTGAAAGTCAAAGATTTTTCTTAGATATTGCTTTAAGAATGTCATTAGCTATTTATTTATCAAAACAATCTAATGAAGCCACAATGCTTATTGATACCCCTGAAGGTTCCTTAGATATTGCTTATGAAAGTAGAGCCGGTGAGATGTTTGCATATTTTGTAAAAGATTATAATCAAAATATATTTATGACTGCTAACATTAATGCATCACAACTACTGATTTCACTAGCAAACAAATGTGGAAAATCAAAAATGCAGTTTAAAAGAATGCTTGATTGGACGGATTTATCAATTATTCAACAGGAAGGCGAAAAACTTTTTGAACAAGTCTATAGTAATATTGAAAATGCTTTAAACGGGAGTTCGAAATGAATAGCACACAAGTTCTGCCAGAAACTTTTTATGATAGCTTATCTTTAGCTCATAAGTTGGATGATATATTGGATGGTTTCAGGTTAGAAGAGGTTCATCTTTTTTCTTATTTTTCATCTATTTTATATCTATACAAGGGAAATGCTATATCTGATTGGAAATATAAATTTATTATAGATACAGATGGCTACCCCTTTTCTAGTGACTTAAACTCCGCAATACAACGTCATATAAAAAATGGACTTTTCGATAAACGTGGAGACTTTTATTTAATTACTTCTCGAGGAACGGATGAATTTAATAAATTTAAGAAATTGGCTACTTTAAGTGCACGCGAAGAATATTTAAATGCTTCTTGTACAACAAATATTTTAGTTCCTTATTCTCAAACAATTCGAGCATTATTAAATGACCCTGAAATCAACAAAAATAAGATAATAAACGGGAATAATTGGCTTAACCAATCTGATACATATAAAAAATTCCAAGAGATAAGCGAAGCTGTTGGTGCTCCAAGTGATGATTTAATTATTCCTGCAATCACTTGGGTGAATTATATTAATGAAATATTATTAAGTTCCGGGGAGTGAATATGCCCGACCAAAATCTTGTTGATAAAATTAGAAAAGAAAATTATACGCTAGAGATCTATAAAGCATTTGATAATAATAGCGCTATTATTCCTTTAACCACCAAATTGACTAAAGCAGTTCAGGATATTTATAGGTATTTAGAACCAAGTCATTTTGATGGTAAATTAATTATTTATACGACGCTTGAAAATGTAAATATTTTAGATGAAGAAGAAGCTACCACAGTATATGATAAGAATTTTTTAATAGATAAATCATCTGAGATCATTGTATTACAAATTACTAGTGATGATAGACTATTATTTTGGGAAAATATTGATGTAACTGATATTTTTGATAATAGAAACGCATTGTTTTATTGTTATGAAAACAAAAAAGAATATTTTTATGCCAATACTAATAAAATTGACATTACTAATTATTTTATCTGTTCAAGTATATATTCTCTTCAATATCATTTTTTAAAAGAAGCTCTTGATAAATACAAAACCGAAAAAATATTGAACTCATCATGTGATTGTTTTAGGGAGTGTTGGAGTGATAGTAATCACATTTTTCTTAAAAATGGACCTGAAGAAACTATGCAAAAATCTTTGATACAATATTTAAGCAGTAGTATGAGAGGGGTGGATGCAGTTCGTGAATATACCTTAGGAGCAAGCAAACCTGTTGATGTTAGAGTATATTGGAAAGAAGCAAATAGAGCAGCATTAATTGAATTAAAATGGTTAGGAAAATCAATAAAAGATAATGGAGATTTTGCTACAGAATATACCAATTCAAGAGCCACTGAAGGGATAGTACAATTAAAAGAATATCTTGATTTAGATGCTCGCGATACACCCACTTGTATTACAAAAGGATATTTAGTAGTCATTGATGGTCGTAGAAGGACGAAAACTAATACAACTGAAATTGATTGTTCTGATGGATTGTACTATCAAGATAAAGAATTGGACATTCCAGATGAGAAACAATATTTTAGAACCATTAAAAACTTTGAAAAACCGATTAGAATGTTTGCTAAACCAATATGCAATTAGATACATTATTTAAAAAACATGACAAATTTACGAATAAGGATTATTCTAATTTTGATCATTCAAAAGTTCTACCAAGACATCGATGGTACCACTTTAAGGAAGGGTTTTCACCACTCGTAGTTGAGGAAGCTATAAATTCTGCGAATTTAGGAAAAGACGATCTAATAATTGATCCTTTTGCAGGTAGTGGAACAGTTCCACTCGTTGCAAGTTCATTAAATTATAACTCAATTGGATTTGAAGTTAATCCATTTTTGGCATTTGTTGCCAATGCTAAACAATCTAAAGTAAATCCCGATCATTTTAAGAGCCATGTAAGTACAGTTTTAAATGGAATAAATAAGGGTGCTAAATCAAATCTTGAAGGGTTCTCTACATTTACAGAAGGTGATGAAAAAAGTAAGTGGCTGTTCAATATTGATGTTATTAGGTCATTTGAGGGTGGATGGCAAGCAACTGAAAACTTGCCACGGGAAATAAAAAAATTATTTAGATTAAGCTTACTCTCATCGGTCATGAATAATTCAAATGCTATAAAAGATGGAAAATGTCTTAGGTACAAAAAAAACTGGGAAAATATCTCATACAATAAAACCATGTTTCATGATGATTTTCAGAAAAACATTGATGTAATACATGAAGATGTCGAAACTTATCGATTAAATAATAAAGGAAAGTTAGTCAGTGGTGATGTGAGAAAGACAATTAACACTCACTTAAATAGTAAATTTAAATTATGTATTACATCCCCCCCTTATCTCAATTCCTTTGATTATACTGACATATATAGGCCAGAATTGTTTTTGGGAAAGTTTGTAAATAACAATAAAGAGTTAAATGATTTAAGGTTAAAAACAATTCGTTCACACGTCCAGATTAATTGGAAAAAACCTGTCCAGACCGATTTTGGTGTTCTATATCAAAATTGTATTAATGAAATATTAAACAGAAAAGAGCTATTATGGAATAAAAAAATTCCTTTAATGGTGCAGGCGTATTTTGAAGATATGGAATATCTATTAACAAAGTTGAAGCATAAAGCACATGATGATGCGTCATTATGGATAATTGTTTCTACGTCTGCATATGCAGGTGTTGAGATACCTGTTGACTTAATATTAGCAGACATTGGTTCAAAGATAGGCTGGAATTTGGAGGAAGTGATAGTCTTTAGACATTTAAGAAATTCGAATCAAAATGCAAAACGATGGAATAATGGAGGGGCAACCTCCCAAAAACTTCGAGAAAGTGTTGTAATCTTCAAAGGTATCAATTAAGAAAAGCATAACAATAATTTAATTTTAATGTCTGTTTTTCATCATAATACTCTGCATTGGGCTTTATGAAATATTGCATCGCAAAGGACGCAAAGCCAAATCAACAAAATCCTTTGCGATCTTTGCGCCCTTCGCGGTGAGCCAAATAATGAAACCCAGCCCCCATCTTTCTTCAGTTCTCCTTCCGCCCCTTTATCTTCACTTTACAGGGTGCCCCTCTCGGTATGCTCCGCCTGCCACTGTGGTGAGGGGGGCTGGCAGGCGCTTTTCGATTATTCCTGAGGGCTTTGGGTGCGAAATGGGGATGAATGCTTGGGTGGGTGGGTGCAAGTGGGGCGTGGATATGTGCCTGGTGTGGGTGTTGCTATTCAAATGACCCTGCCACCGCAGCCCGTCAGGGCGGCATGGTGGCAGCCAACCTTGTTGATTCATGTTGCCTGGGTTCGGAGAGTCAGGAATGTGAAACAGGGTGCCGAGAATGAATATGATTTCTGCTGCCCCTTTCGGTTCACTTATACAGGGTGCCCCTCCCGATCTGCTCAGCCCGCCCTTGTGGTATGGGGGTTGGCAGGTGCTTTACTGGTGCCTCGTAGATGCATGGGCATCCGGCAGTTCGGGGGTGCGGAATGGTTGTTGTGTTTGTTAGCTGCCGGCGGCTGTTAAAATATATTATTTATGAAATACTGCACCGCAAAGATCGCAAAGGACGCAAAGCCAGTGCAGTAGAATCCTTTGCGGTCTTTGCGCCCTTTGCGGTGAGATACCAATGAACTCCAGTCCCCCCTCTCGCCTTTACTCTGCCCGGGTGCCCGTCCCGGTCTGCTCTACATCTGCCCTTGTGGTGAGGGGGGCTGGCAGGCGCTTTTCGATTATTCCTGTGGGATTTGGGTGCGAAGTGGGGATGGATGCTTGGGTGGGTGGTTGCAGGTGGGGGTTCTATTTGAAAACAATTAAAGATAAAATCGCCAGCGTATGGGGTGAATAACGTCATGGAAAGAGCCCTAAATGAGATAAAATAAATAGAATGATGAAAGGTCAGATTTAATCTGCTAAAATGCTTCATTTAGATATTATTCTGAATTAAATTACAGGAAAAACCAGAATCATCAAATTCCATATCATTAGCGATATTCGTAAAACCCATCTTGCATTTCTTAGCAAAATTTCTATCGTCAAGGAAGAATTCAATTGGTTTTATGTATTCAAGATTAGTCATCAACTCTTGAAATATCCGTCCATCATTTGTGTCCTTAAAATGAATGTCAGCAAGTGATCTTTTCACAATATTGAGCCGATCATGGTTTAAGAATAATATTTCAAAGTCAGGATGAGTCTCTTTGATTTTAAGAATGATCGAATTTGATAGATTTAATGACAGTTCTGATAAAAAATCAGGTAGATCGTCTATTTCATTGTCCCTAAGAAAAATAGAGATTTCATGGTATACCAGATTTAGAAAATTAGATAGTCCTGGTTTTGCAGCCCTTAAGTTTTTGAACTGCTCTATCAAAAAAGCCTGGGAATCCAATGTACTGATGTTGGAGCTCTGGTAAATATCAGGTAGAAATCTGATAATATCAACCATTACTTCATTTATTTTATTTCTTAGTACGTTATGGGATTCCTTGATTGCTGAATGACATAAATACAATTGTTCATTCCGTTTATTATCCATCAAAGCTATAGATGTTTCATGAAGTCGATCTTTAGTATTAATTATTCCTAAAATGATATTAGTATCAAAAGAAAAATTCATTTTAAGCCTCTAAGACTTCAAAAACAGCATTATAATTTCTTGGGATTAATTCTTCATTTACATTAAATAAGCTCAAATCAGTTACATCATCCTGAAGATCTTGAAAAGAAATCTTTCCTCTGTGAAAAGCTTCGATTCTAAGCAATGAAACACTTATCATTGTCCAGATATCAACATCATCCACCTTTTTTAAGGATTCCTTTATCAATTCCTGAATGTTGAAAAAGTATTGATCTAAGACTAATAACTGATTGGTATTTTCAGTTTTATCCCATATTTTAAATTTTATCTCATCCCTAATGGATGAAATTCTTCCATTTAATTTTCTTAAAGTTATTCTAAAAAGTTCAGTTTGCTGTCGGGGTTCTAAGTTTGTTGAAAAAGATTTTAACTTCTTAAAACTTTCATCAAAATCCTGGAAAATAGCTATTTGATCTTCCAGTTTATTTTCGATAGTTCCTAGATCGTCTTCATAAATATTAATTGAAATAATATCTGTTAAAGCTTCCAATAATTTTTCTCTTGTTTCAAAGTCCATTTTTAAAATTTGATCTAATTCCTTCTGAATCTGATAAAGTCTATGCATTGATCTTAGATAATCAACGGTGCCAATTACCGGTCGCATAACTAATGTAACACTCTCAAAAATATCGGATGAAAAAACATCCAGAATATAGTTAATAGACTTAAATTGGTTTTTAGACGAATAATGGGCGTTCATGATAATATAATCCTATTAATGACTTAAATCCATTTATAATCTAGCTTATTTAAGTTTATTGTAAAGCTTCAAATGCTTACCTGAAATAAAAAATTAACTTTAACATCGCTGTTTTGTAATTTTAGTAGTTGTTGAAATGAATCCAGCCCCCCTCCCTTCTTCGTCTCTCCCGCCGCCCCCTCTCCCCTCCACTCCGCCCAGGTGCCCGTTCCGCTCTGCTCCGCCCGCTCTTGTGGTGTGGGGGCTGGCAGGCGCTTTAGTGGTGCCTCGTTGATGCATGGGTATCCGGCGGTCCGGGGGTGCGAAGTGGATGTTATGTTGGTTAGCTGCCGGCGGCAGTTAAAATATATTATCTATGTTATAAAACTATAAAGGACACAGAACATTATTGCTTTTCTCTGTGGTCTCTGTGATCTCGGTGGCTAATATTGAAATGATTCCAGCCCCCATCCCTTCTTCAGCCCTCCTGCCGCCCCCTCTCGCCTTCACCCTGGCGCACTTGAATATTCCCACATCACCCCGCCAGCACATGATGCACTACAGCCTCCATCAATTTCCCGCCATCGGTCTGCGCCTGCACCAGCCCGGCCTCCAGTTCATCGCAGAGGGCCATGAGCTGGTCTACTTTAGAGAGGAGAGGGTGGGTTGTTCTCTTTTGGTAATGAAATCCTGATAATGCTTATAGAAATATGGGTCGTTATTGACATGCAGCTTCCCCCACCATTGCAGGGGCAGAGGGATGGGGTTTAAGATAATCATTGAATCGCTTGTGGCATTATAGTCTGTGCCATGTCAGGAGTGGCTCCGTCTCAGGCCATGGGGTGTGAGCGCATCGCTTGTTGGAAATAGTGTAAAATAAGGTATTCTGTGGAAAGTCCAGTATTTTGAGTTCGGGATTACTATTCAATTTTAAAATATATATGGAATCGCGACCTATTTACCACGCTTTTGGAAAAAAGAGTTTTTTAGTTATGTTTTTACCTTCTTTATTTATTTCACAATAAACAATATTAATATCACCAATATTATTTTTCAAGTCTTTTCCTAAATCTAAAGTAAAAATATCTGGATAAAACATCATTATTATTAAATATTTTAGTATGATTTTGTTCCCATCATCATTTAATTCTTTACAATCTTCTATAAGTCCTTTAATCATTTCTGCTTTAAGTTCTTCTTTTTTTTCTCCTCTTCTAAGGTTTCGTTGACGTTTAACTTCTATACCCATTTCCACTTTTGGGACTGGTGAACTACTTCCTTCAGTATAGAATTCTCTTTTTGGATTCCATATCCCAAAATCTAATTTTGCTCTTGTTGGTTTATACCTGACTTTGAAAGATAAACTTATCTGCCAACTGTTGAACTTTTGTATAGG